>NZ_CP032621.1:1592500-1892500 GCF_003627155.1 Streptococcus gwangjuense | reverse complement strand
GGCACCCGCTCAAAAGAATAACCGACAAATTTTGCATATCGCCTTGTTAGCTCTCCTTGCGGCACCCATCGGTATTCCTCTGGGAATCGCCATCCTCGTGTCCCTGTTCGCAATCCTTGTGGCAGCCTTGACTGTCATTCTAGCTTTCTTTGCGGTTTCCATACTTGGTATCATCGGTGGATTCCTATTTTTAGTTGAAAGTTTCACTGTCTTAGCCCAAGCTAAATCAGCCTTTATCTTGATTTTTGGTGCTGGTTTACTGGCTATCGGTGCTTCTTCACTAGTCTTACTAGGTATTTCCTATGTAGCTCGCTTCTTCGGTCTACTCATTGTTCGCCTGGTGCAATTTGTTCTCAAAAAAGGAAAGAGAGGTGACCAGCATGCGTAAGTTTACAAAAGGATTTCTCATTTTTGGTGTGGTGACTACCATTATCGGCTTTATCCTACTCTTTATAGGTATTCAATCTGACGGGATTAAGAGCCTACTTGCCATGTCCAAGGAGCCGGTCTATGATAGTCGGATGGAAGAGCTAACCTATGGCAAGGAAGTCGAAAACCTAGATATTACGCTCCACCAACACGCGCTCACCATCACCGACTCTTTGGATGATCAAATCCATATTTCTTATCATCCATCTATTTCTGCTAACCAAGATCTTGTCACAAATCAAAACGACAAAACTCTAAGCCTCATTGATAAGAAACTGTCTGAAACTCCATTTCTCTCTTCTGGAATTGGCGGGATTCTCCATATCGCAAGTAGCTACTCTAGTCGTTTTAATGAAGTTATTCTCCAAGTTCCAAAGGGAAGAAGTCTAAAAGGGATCAACATCTCAGCAAATCGCGGTCAAACCAGTATCACTAATGCTAGTCTTGAAAATGCGACCATCAATACCAATAATAGCTATCTCCTCCGAATTGAAGGAAGTCGTATCAAAAACAGTAAACTCACAACACCAAATATTATCAATATCTTTGATACAGACCTTACAGATAGTCAGCTAGAGTCAACAGAACATCACTTCCACGCTGAAAATATCCAAGTTCACGGCAAGGTGGAATTAACTTCTAAAGACCATCTCTCAATCACTCTGACGCAAAAAGAAAGCCAACGAATTAATTGGGACATCTCAAGTAACTATGGTTCTATCTTACAAGCTACAAGAGAAAAACCTGGATCAAAATACACAGAATTAAGTAACCCTTACAAAACTGAAAAAGCTGGTGTCAAGGATCAACTCATTGCTAGAGCTGATAATGATATCATTCTAGTATCCACACCAATCAGACGTTGACAAAAGCGCTTACATCTGCTACTATGGAAGCATATTTATCTAACTAAAAAGGAGGTTCTACCATGAAACAAGAATGGTTTGAAAGTAATGATTTTGTAAAAACAACAAGCAAGAACAAACCTGAAGAGCAAGCTCAAGAGGTTGCAGATAAGGCTGAAGAAACGATAGCCGATCTCGATACACCAATTGAAAAAAATACTCAAGTAGAGGAGGAAGTCTCTCAAGCTAAAGTCGAACTTGAAAGCCAGCAAGAAGAGAAAATTGAAACGCCTGAAAACGATGAAGCGAGAACAGAAATAGAAGAAAAGAAAGCATTAGATTCTACTGAGGAAGAGCAAGACCTTTCTAAAGCAACAGAAAAAGTCACTATAGCTGAAGAGAGTCAAGAAGCACTTCCTCAGCAAAAACCAACCACGAAAGAGCCCCTTCTTATCAATCAATCCTTAGAAAGTCCCTATATCCCCGACCAAGCTCCAAAATCTACGGATAGATGGAAAGAGCAAGCGCTTGATTTTTGGTCTTGGCTAGTGGAGGCTCTCAAATCTCCTACAAGCAAGCTTGAAACAAGTAGCACACACAGTTACACAGCCTTTCTCTTGCTCATTCTGTTTTCTGCGTCTTCCTTTTTCTTTAGTATCTACCACATCAAACAAGCCTACTATGGACATATAGCAACTATGCATAATCACTTCCCTGAACAATTTGCTTCATTGAATCTCTTTTCGATTATCTCTATCCTAGTAGCAACAACACTCTTCTTCTTTTCATTCCTCTTGGGTAGTTTCGTCGTGAGACGATTTATCTATCAAGAAAAGGACTGGACGCTAGAAAAGGTTCTCCAACAATATAGTCAACTCTTGGCAATTCCAATCTTCCTCACTGCTATTGCTAGTTTCTTTGCCTTCTTTGATAGCCTACGATTTACAGCTCTCCTGTGTGTGATTAGCATTGGAATCATTCTGCTTGCCAGTCTCCATATCATTACAAGACCAAGTCAATCAAGTGAAACCGACTCCTTCTATCAATTATTCTTGTCTGTCCTTGTGAACGGAGTGATTATCCTCCTCTTCTTTGTAGCTGAAGTGGCACTGATTGGAGATTATCTTCGTATCTTAGCCTTTCTTTAAACTTTAATCCTGTCTTTCATGGCAGGATTTTTTCTATGTCAAAAAAGCAAGTCACTTGACCTGCTTTACTTTTCTTGTGCTAATACTTTAAAATCTTTGTCTAAGATGGGTTGCACTTCTAATTGATTGGCGTCTAGTTGGTGGTAAGATGCTGATGGTAGTGACTCTAGGAATTTTGCATAGTTCAAGCGGGCAGTGGCTTCATAGTCTTCTGGTTTAGAGCCATCTCCTGTGATTTGAACAAAGTCAATTTCCCACTGGACTTCCTTATCCACCAATTGCTCAATATAGGCTGCAGGTACAAATGGTTCTCTCGGAAAAACGGTCTTGACCCCTTGAGCCAGATGGTAAACACCGTGCACTTGGCCTTCTCCATCCTGATAGAAGGAAACTTTTGCAAAGTAGGCATCTGTCTCTTGAACCGCACGCACACGCGCTTCAAACTGTGCCAAGCCATCTTCTTCTAAAAAGCTTTTCAAGTCCTCATGACTAAAGAAAACAGGATTAAAAATTCCTTGGCAAATCGTAAAACGGGCTGCAGTGTCTGTCAGATGGGCTTGAATACTTGCTTGGAAATAAGCTTCAAAATCAAAACCATCTAGTCCTTCAATCTCAGTTCCTGTATAAGCAAGCAGAGCATCTAAAAATGCTTTGATAATCTGCCAGTCTGTCTTCGTGAGTAGGTCAGGAAGATCGACACGGTAAGCCTTTTGACCATCAGCATAACTGACCTTAAAGAGGAATTGTGATTGCCCCACTATCGCACACTCGATATACTCGAGACGATTAAGAGGCTGACGGAGATAGACAGCATCATAGCTATGTGACTCCAAACCATCTACCAAGGCCAAGACGGACTTGGCAGTCAAAATTTCCTGTTCTCCTAAAATGCTCTGTTTATTTGGAATAAAAAATGTTTTCGTCATAACTGGACTCCTTTGAAATCGTTTACATATAGTATACCCTATTTTCCTGAAAGATACAGAAACAAACTTTAGATTTTTTAGTAAAAAGCATAGAAAAACAGCCCCTAAGGACTGTTTAATCTTATACAGTAGCTGCTTGATCCAAGCTTTCACCGATAGCGGCTAGGCGCTCGACAACTTCAGCTTGTGTCAATTCATTTTCTGAAACATAGCGGTTACGTGGGTGAACACGGCACTCGTGTGAGCATCCACGAAGGTACTTGTCTTCATTTTCTTCTGATGTCAAGATACGACGGTTACAGAATGGATTTCCACAGTTGACATAACGTTCACATGGTGTTCCATCAAACCAGTCTTTCCCTACGATAGTTGGGTTGACATGATTAACATCTACGGCAATACGCTCGTCAAAGACGTACATTTTCCCATCCCAAAGCTCACCTTGGACTTCTGGGTCTTTACCGTAGGTTGCGATTCCTCCGTGCAATTGGCCGACATCTTTGTAGCCTTCACGGACCATCCAGCCTGAGAATTTCTCACAGCGAACTCCACCTGTACAGTAAACCACGACGCGCTTATCCATGAATTTTTCTTTGTTATCACGAACCCACTGTGGCAACTCACGGAAGTTGCGGATATCTGGACGGATAGCCCCACGGAAATGTCCTAGATCGTACTCGTAATCGTTACGAGTGTCAAGGACAACTGTATCTTCGTCAAGAAGAGCTTCTTTGAACTCTTTTGGAGACAGGTAAGCACCTGTTGTTTCAAGTGGGTTGATGTCATTGTCAAAGTCGTTGTCTTCCAAACCAAGGTGGACAATTTCTTTCTTGTAGCGAACAAACATCTTCTTGAAGGCTTGTTCACTTTCTTCGTCAATCTTGAACCAGAGGTCTTCCATGCCTGGGAGGCTGTGAACGTAGTCCATGTATTTTTGAGTTGTTTCGTAATCACCTGAAACGGTTCCGTTAATTCCTTCGTCAGCGACTAGGATACGGCCTTTAAGGCCTATTGATTTACAGAAAGCCAAGTGGTCTGCAGCAAATTGCTCTGCATTTTCAATTGGAGTATAAAGGTAGTAAAGTAAGACACGAATATCTTTTGCCATAAGATTTGTTCTCTTTTCTATTCTTAAATTTTCAGAATTTTTCATCTAACTATACTAGTATACCTGCTTAAGAAAACGAATGCAATTTATTTGACTGGAAATTGTAGAAGGGTGACCTGTCCCTACACTTCATCAGTAACCATAGCGAATCGCAGATAATTCTCTTAATTTCTTTATCTGCTCGGCTTGACTTTCTGACAAAGTCAGCTTGTTATCAATTAATACACGTGAGATGTCAATGTTAATTTGGCTCAGAATAAACGGAGTAGAGGTCCCATCGTCCTTTAATCGTCTTTTATAACTCACTAACTGATTTTTCAAAGGAGCAAGTTGAGGCGTATCCTTTATATCTTCCAATAGATGATTTATGATCGTCATGGCTTCACAACGTCTTTCGCTTCCTCCAGCAAACCATTTTAATGTTGTCATTCTCATTTTCCTCCTGAAACTCACTTATAAATTTGATAAACTATCATTCCTAACTCTCGCGTCAGTATTTACCCAAACACCCTCTGTAAAAAAGTCAGCAAAAATGGTAGGGTCGCTACAATATTATTAATCACATGCACCGCATAGGAAGGATAAATGCTCCTGGTATAGCGAGTCAAACCAGCAAAGATGATGCCAAATGTTGCAAAGACGAAGATATCTAACAGACTAGGCAGGCTTGAAAAATGAGGAAGAGCAAATAAAATGGAAGGAAGGAGCAAATCAAGGCCAAATCTCGAATGCTTAAAAAAGGCGTGTTGCAGTAATCCTCTATAGATCAGCTCTTCCATAAGTGGAGTCAGAAAGAACAGGGTTATATAGATACCTAGCTCAGCAAAGTTGGTCCCACTATAACCGATCAATACGGCCCAACCTTCAGCAGTTGACTGAACATGTTTAGCTGCCTGAACGTTAAAAGAGATATAGAGCACTACCACTAGTACTGTCAAAATCGAATACCAAAGCCATTTTTTTCTCGGAATGCGAAAAAGATAGCCGTGCCCTGTCTTAAACAGAATCCAAATCATGACTCCACTAAATAGCAAACTCAAGAGATTTTGAATCCAGACGAAATTGCCAATCTGGGAAGAAAATTGCCAATAATTTTGGACAATAAGCGTCAACTGAGAAAGACCAAATACGAAAAATAAGTAAGAGAAGACTGCGCTTATTTTGAAGACAAGCTGATACTTCTTCATATGAACTCTCCTTTGTAAACTCGAGACATCTCTAATATAAGCTATATTTTCCTAAATCCTTACTCCAAATCCTAAATGCTACTTGAGATTTCCTGAGTGGTTAAATAGTGATAAGAAAAACATGGATATCTATGCTCTCTCGTTTCAAAAAATCACTGCCTCCCCCATACCAACCTGAGGAAAACAGTGATTCAGTTTTTAGGAGTTAGGAATGAATACACGAAATCAATTGATCTTATGATTTTTTGTTTTTCAAGAATTCATCGTATTGTTTTTGCATTTCGTTCAATACTTTATCGTAAGCACCTTCAGATTTCAATTTTTCCATCAATTCTGGAATAGCTTTATCTGGATCTACAGTACCAGTGTTGATAGCTGTATCGAATTGTTGCATTGTGTTAGAGATAGCTGAGATTTCAGATTTCACATTGTCAGTGTTAAAGATGAATCCAAGTGCTGGAGATTCTTTAGCTTCAGCCAATTGTTTCTTAGAATCTTCGATTTGTTGGTCTGTAACGTTTTCGTTGATGTAAAGAATCCAGTTGTTACCAGTGTTCCATCCACCCATGTGAGTGTTTCCTTTGTAGCCATCAAGGACTTTAACACGGTTTTCTTTACCTGGAAGTTTTTCCCAGTTCTTGCCTTCTGGACCGTATACAAGACCATTCAAGAGTTCTGGGTTAGTGTTCAAGAGGTTCAACACTTCCATTGATTTTTCTTTGTTCTTAGAGTTGTTTGAGATAACAAAGTTAGCAACTTGTGTTGTTTGGTTTTTCTTGATGAAGTTAGTGATTGGTTTGATTTGGATATCTTTGTTAGCAACACGTGAAAGCAAGCTGTTACCGTAGTCAGCTGGTCCTACTGTTTCTTCACGAACGAACCAAGTATCTTGTTGAAGGTCAAATGAAGTATCGCTTGTTGCTACGTCTTTTGGAATGTATCCAGCTTCATAGAATTTGTGAAGAGTCTTCAAGTGTTCTTTAAAGCGAGGCACTTCGTAACGGTTTACAATCTTAGTAGTGTCCCCTTCAAGGTCGATAACGAATGGAAGTCCATTTGGAACTGGGTAGTCAAAGTTATCGGATGGGATGAAGTTCTTAGTAACCGCAAATGGCACTACATCTGGAGCTTTTTCTTTGATTTGTTTCAAGACTGGTTCAAGTGTTTCATATGAGTTTACACCTGAAATGTCGATACCGTATTTAGCAAGAAGAGTTCCGTTGAAGGCGAAGTTTTGAGATGACGCAACGTTGGCTGCAACTGGAACAGCGTAAATTTTACCGTTTACAGTATTACCCTTGATGTAAGCTGGGTCAAGTGCTTTGTAAAGGTCTTTACCTTCTTTTTTGTACAATTCTGTCAAGTCAGCATAAGCACCTTTTTGTGCATTTACAACGTAGTTATCTGCAAAGGCGATATCATAGTTTTCACCAGATGATGTGATAACTGACATTTTCTTGCCGTAGTCACCCCATCCAAGATATTGGATATCCAATTTGGCACCAACTTTTTCTCCGATGATTTTGTTAGCATTTTCTAGCAATTCATCCAAGTTATCTGGTTTGTCACCGATTTGGTACATTTTGATAACAGTCTTATCACCTGAAGCTGAGTCAGCAGCTTTCTTGTTACCTGAAAGGTTTCCACAAGCAGCGAGACCAGCAGCCAAAGCGACTACGCTAGCAGATGCAAAAGCATATTTTTTCCAGTTTTTCATGACAAAAACTCCTTTTTTTATTTTTAAACTTATAAACAATATAATGATTTTAACTTCACGCAAGGGAAGTTGGAAAATGAGAAATGTTTTTTCTCGACAAGCACTATTCTTTCACACCACCGATAGTCAAACCTTTTACAAAGTAGCGTTGGAAGAATGGATACAAAATCGCGATTGGAAGGGTTGCGACCACAACCATGGCCATACGACCTGTTTCTTTTGGTAGAGCAACTCCCAGTTGACCAGATAGACCGACTGCTTTTGCAATGTAGTCCATATTTTGTTGGATTTGCATGAGCAAATATTGCAATGGATACAAGTTGTCACTCTTGATGTAAAGAAGGGCGTTAAACCAGTCATTCCAGAAACCAAGAGCTGTCAAGAGCGTGATGGTTGCGATACCTGGTAGTGACAATGGCAAACAAATTTGGAAGAAAATCCGGGCCTCACTAGCACCATCGATACGAGCGGATTCTAGAATAGCTTCTGGAATGGTCTTCTTGAAGAAGGAACGCATCAAGATGATGTTAAATGGTGAGAGAAGCATTGGAACAATCAAGGCCCAAACTGTATCACCAAGTTGAAGTAAACGAGTTACCACGATATAGCCTGGTACCAAACCAGCGTTGAACAACATACTAAGAAGGGCAAAGATCGTAAAGAATCTGCGATACTTAAAGGTTGTCCGTGAAATGGCGTAGGCATAAGTTGTTGTGATAAAGACATTTGTCAATGTCCCAACTACGGTTACAAAGACTGAGATGAAGAGGGCTTGGAGGATTTTATCCTTAAACTGTGCCAAAAATTCAAAACCGTCTAATCCAAATTGGGATGGGAAGAAGCTATATCCATTTTGGAGAATACTCTTTTCATCTGTCACTGAAATAACAATAACGAATACGAAGGGTAGGATACAAGAGAGGGCGATCAAACCAGAAATAGTACTAAAGAAGATATCTGCTTTCTTACTGAAGGAGTGAATGCCGACATTATCAATTTTCTCTTTTTTAATTTTCTTTTCTGCCATATTCTCCTCCTTTCTAGAACAAGGCTGAGTTTGGATCAACTCGTCTTGCAAGTAAGTTTGATAGGACAACCAGAATCAAGCCGACTACTGATTGATAGAGACCTGCCGCTGAAGCCATCCCGATATCCGCTGTCTGAGTCAAACCATTATAAACATATACGTCCAAGACGTTGGTTACGTTATAAAGCTGACCAGCATTGTGGGGGATTTGGTAGAAGAGACCAAAGTCTGCACGGAAGATGTTTCCGACTGCAAGAATGGTCAATACGGTTACCAATGGTGTCAACTGCGGAATGGTTACATTGCGAATTCGTTGCCATTTGCTGGCCCCGTCCACGGTTGCTGCTTCGTAGTAGGTTGGATCAATTCCCATGATTGTCGCATAGTACATGACACTGCTATATCCAAAGCCTTTCCAAATACCAAGGAAAAGTAGGAGATAAGGCCAAATACCCAAGTCAGCGTAGAAATTGATTTCCTTCATCCCAATAGATTCTAGGAAATGGTTGAACACACCTTTATCAATGTTTAGGAAAGCATCTGTAAAGAAACTGATGATAACCCAAGACAAGAAGTAAGGGAACAACATGGAAGTTTGGAAGATCTTAACCATTCTCTTAGAACGGAGTTCACTTAAGATGATAGCAATCCCTACTGATACAATCAAACCGATAAAGATAAAGCCTAGATTGTAGAGGACAGTATTTCGAGTGATGATAAAGGCGTCTTTTGAACTAAACAAGAATCTGAAATTATCGAGTCCGACCCATTTACTATTCACGATACTATCTATAAATCCATTACTGGTCATGTGGTAGTCTTTAAAGGCAACCACGTTCCCAAATACTGGAATGTAGAAGAATAGAATCAACCAGAGTGCCCCTGGCAAAACCATCAAGAGAAAGATCCAGTTGTCTCTCAAGGTTTTTGAAAACTTATTCATAATTTCCTCCCCTTTTTATTTTGATATCCATCTAAAAATTCCTTTTTAGACTTTTGATAACGATTACATTATTAGTATACTCCTATTTGAAGGTTAGGTTAAACTACTAATTATAGAAAAAACTCCACAAATTATTTTATGTGGAGTACTTTTTTAAGAAAGGGATGTTTCACGAGAAACACTCTGCTCAAGGCAAGGTGTTCTTGTTTTTAGGTTGTATAAATGGTTGAAGCTGTCGCAATGGTATGCCACTGGTTGGCTGTTGTGGCTGCGAAGTCCTTGTCTGCGTAGAAGTCTGTAAATGGTAAGATTTCCACTTCTAACTCATCGATGCGGTCAATCTGACCAGCTAGATAAGCCTCGATGCGGCTTTCTGCTCGCTTGATGCGTTGCAAGAGTCCGCCCATACGGATATCAACTGTGTCCAAGCCAAAGACCTTGTTTTCTTTCAGCCATTGGTTGCTAAAGAGAGCATGGAAGTCTTCAATTTGGCTTCTGAGTTCTGGTAATTCTTGTCTGGCGATTTCTTGCAGGCTTTCTTTATCACCTTCTTGGTAAGCCTGACGAATGCGCCGTCCCACATCGACTTTGCTACTTAAAATCTGATTCAACTGGGCCTGAGTTTCAAAGAGGTAGGCATAGTTGCCAGCTTTTTCTTTAATGTTAGCAAGCGTCTCAGCAGCCTGAGCGAAGTGCGGTTTGTCCTGTTCAGGTGTCATGTGTCGATCAAGGATCGGACAGAGAATATCCTGATAAAAGACATAGCGGTTGGGATTGATCCCGCTGAGATTGCCTGGTAGATCTGGTAAGAGGTTAGCAAGGTCAATCTGCATAAATTCCTCAACTGATAGGCCTGTATTGGTCTGAAAATGAGCAGACAAACGGTCTAGGTCATTGCGGTAGCTGAGTTCTGCCCAGATTTGCAAGCTTGGTAGGACAGCGAATTGGGCAGTTTCACCACCATTGTCCCCCCAACCCGTCACGATGACTTCTTTGATATCATTGGCACGACAGGCCTTGTTCGCTTCAAGAGCGATAAGACGGCTGAAATGGTTATTGGGTGTGAAACCAATCCACTTCCAAGCTCCCCCTGCAAAGGCAAGGTCATGGCTAATATTGTGATGGTTGCGGAAGTTGCGATTGTATTTTTCCTCGCTATCCTGATAATAGTCCCAGTAAACCAAGGTCACTCGGTCTTTGAGATGGTCTAGGTAGACACGAGTTTCTTCTGGAATTTCCACATCACGGTCGTACTGACCATCTGCTGACATGAGTTTAAAGAACATATCGCTCCACATCTGGCAGTGGAAACCATATTTGTCAGCAATATCCAGCACGCGCTCCAAGTGTTGGCACATGAGGAGACTACGATCCACAACACCGTTCAGAATCAAGTAGCGTCCCAAACCAACCAAGTGGGCTTCGTCCATCCCGATATTGACCTTACGAGTTTGCAGTTTAGACAGAGTGGCAAACATACCATCAATCAGGTCATAAACTTTTTCTTCGCCAATGAGAAGAATATCCTCCACATCACGGAGTTGCTGGACTTCTTTGACACCCCATTTAACAAAGGCTGACAAGTGGGCCAAAGTCTGGATACATGGCACAAAGGTCATATCAAACTGCTGGGCATAGGCTTCGATTTCCTGCAATTCCTCAGCTGAGTAGGCTCCACGGAAATAGCCAAAGTAAGGATGCCCTTCAATCTGGTAGGTGTCTTCCATGTAAAGCTCAAAGGTTGAGTAGCCCATGAGAGCCAAGACTTCAATCATCTGTTTGGCAGAAGCCACATTTAGTACTGCATTTCGCGAACAGTCTGCCATGTAGGCCAACTCTTCGTAAGCAGCTTGTTCTTCAATCTCTACCTTATCACCTTCTACTAGAGCTGTTGCCAACAAGGACAAGGCACGATAAAGTTGGTGAGGTTTGCGGTAAGTTAGTTGATAGTGGCCACCCTCACCCTTGATAGAGATAGAGGCTTGGTCAGACTGAGCGACAGCTACTTCTACATCTGGTAGAGAAATGTGCTTTTGAAGCAACTCTATAGCTTGATGTTGTTTACTGCTAATTCCTGTAAAAATTACCATTGATTTTCCTCCTGTAGCCAGTTGACAAGGGCACCGTAGAGATTGGCATCTGCATGATAGGTGCAAGCTTGGATAACTGGTGCGACCGTGTATTCTTCGTAGGTCTCGACAAAGTTATCAACAGCCTTCTTGACACCTTGAATAAAATCTGAATTTTGACTGATAGAGCCTCCCAGGCTAATGACATCTGGATCAATCAGATATTGGATATTGAGCAAGCCTTGCGCTAGATTACGGTTCATGCGCTCAATGGCTTCTTGGCAAAGGGTATTTCCTGCTGCGGCCTCTTGGTAAATCTTGCGACCGTCCCAGTCAGTCTGACCAGATTTTTCAATCACGTATCGCACCATATTTCCAGTTGACGCTAGTTGCGACCAGTTGTTGAGCTTTTCAGCAGGAGCAAGGGTTGTCATGTAGCCAAATTCTCCACCCAGGCCGTGGCGACCTCGATGAAGTCTACCATTGATAATCATGGCTCCGCCAATCCCTGTCCCAATCACAACACAGGCTGCATTTTCAAGCTCTGGATGAGCTAGTAGTTCACTGAGTCCAACGCAGTTGGCATCATTTTCTAGATGGACAGGAATCTGATAAGAGCTAAGCGCCTCATACCAAGAAAATCCGTGGATGTAGGGCACCGCACTGAAGCCATCAATCACACCTGTATCTTGATTGACAGCGCCTGGAACGCTCATAGCAATCCCGCTATAATCCTGTTCTGACAAACGTTGATCTAGCCAAGCTAGTAAGTCCTCCAAGTTTTCAGGCGTTGGAATGCTTGTCTTATTCAGTATTTTCCCATCAGGAGTCAGACTGGCAAACTTAATCCCAGTCCCTCCGATATCAATCGTTGCAATGGTCATTGTTTTTACCATAAAAAGGGGCGAATCAGCAGTTAGTTCTTACCTTTTCGCCCCTCCTTTCTTTTTATGTTTACTTTTTGAAATTAAATTTCTTCTTTTTTGATGAATTCTGTACGAATCTCTTGTGGTGAAATGAGGCCTCTATGAACTGGGTATGGTCGTTCCAGTAGGTCCAGGAAGAGATGTTGACTTTCCGGTACACGCACATTTTCACTACACATATTGTAGTAGCGAAGAACATAGCCTTCTTCATTTTCAGCTACCTTAAAGGCTGTTGGACAGATTTGCGGTATGCTGAGAACAGAATGGCTCAAGAGGCTACCAGTCGCAGCCACGCTTCCTTCCTGTCTAGCAAGCTGAAGGCTGGTAAACGGTGTCTGCAAGGCTTTAGCTCGACGATAAGCTGAGAAGCGTTCTTGGGCTTGGTGGCATTCAAGTGCAAACTCGACTTCAAACTCACGCAAGCATTGTGCTTCTGGTGTTGGGAAGTAACCCCAGTCACCTAGCTCACCTGATGCACGCAAAATAGTCACTGCAATGGTGTCGTCTCCAAGGATTTCGTATTCATTCAATCCCTTGTTGGATACAGTCACACCTTTTTCATCGTCATACAGACTAACAAAGGCTTGTTGGTGTTGAGGATTTTCAGGATTTTCCCATGAAGCAGCTGGTTTGTTTGGTCGTGTCACCACCTCATAAATGCTTTCAGAATCATTGCTTGGACGCGTGTTGTGAGTCTTGACCAAGAGACGGATACGGTGGTCTTTGGCAGTGTTGGTAAAGCGAGTTTTAAAGCGGATTTGTGGATTATCAACGAAGATAGTCATCTCAGTTTCAAGAGGAATGCTTGTCAATTCTTCTGAACGTCCAGCTTCACGCTTCATAAACTCGATGATGCCTTTTTGCTCTTCTTCTAGCTTTTCATCCGCACTGACAGGCACGGTCAATTCATGTTTGAGCAAAATCTTAGCGTAGCGAGCTGTGTTTTCTAAGACCTCGTAGCCCTTAAGCTCTGCATAGATTGGCTCTGTTCCTTTTGGCTGGAAATAGATATACTCATTTCCGATATCCCCACGGTCTTCGAAGCGGATAAAATCTTCATAGGCTTCGTGAGTTGTCTTGTCATAGACTGTGATGTTGTCATCCACACTCACCGTTACAAATGGCGTATCAATCACTCCGTTTTGGTAAATACCGTCGCGGTGTTCTTGTTCTCCTTCCAGCAATTGGAAGGTTGTCCAAGAAAGAGGCGCTAGGTGAACTGGAATTGTCACGCGCACTTGTCGAGCAATACGAGCTTGGCGGAACTTATCTTTTGGTAAATCGTACTCAAAATTAGCTCCGAGGTCTTCGATTTTAGCCTCTACAGGACGCCCATCCAAGTCCTCTACACGGTAGCTTGGCAAGGTAAGAGCGGCCATCTTCTTGTAGCCTTCTGTTGGGTGCAATTCCTTGAAATCACAAGTCGCAACATCAATCACTGTACTGACAGTATCAACCTTATCATGCAAGCCTGTGTTAATAACCGTAAAGAGATAGTCACTTTGAGCCTTAGCCGTAGCGATTTTTCCCTTCCACTCGTTAAGAAGATTGCTCTTCACAAAGTTTCCGACTTGGTTGACCTTGGCAAAACGTGTCTCCATCTCACGGTGAACTTCGTCCACGCTACAGCCACAGATACTATCATGAGGCGCGTTCTGCAAAAGAGTTTTCCAAGCATAGGTCAACTGGTCCTTGTGGTTATGACTCCCAGTAATAATCGTCAAAGGTTCTACAACTTGCTCTAGGAGGTTGCTATTTTCTTGGAAGGCTTGTTTGAGATAAATACGAGATGAAGAAGTGTTAGCAAGCGTGTACCAGCCATCTGTTTCCTGACTGGTCAACTCGCCTGTAACCGTTGACAATTGCTCTGGTAGGGCACTTTCCACGGCTTGAACATATTCATCAAAAGAACTATGCACAAAGGTTACATCTGGGAAGAGTTCATTTGCCACACGAATGGCTTCGCTCAGATTTTTCTGGACAGGCTGGTGGTCACAACCGTTCATCATCAACCATTGGTTGGTAGAAGCGTAGTCACGCACGTCTGCCAGTTTTTGTTTCCAGAAGGTCAAAGCCTCGTCTTTATCCACTGGAATTTCATTCCCGTTACTGTACCAGTTGGCAAAGAGAATCCCGAGAACACGGCTACCATCCGCACCCTGCCAATACATTTCTGAAAATTGGGAAGTGAACTGCTCATCTTCGAGGACTTGGTTGTCAAATCCAATCGGCTTCACACCACGACCAAAGGCCGCCACGTGAATGCCTGATTTTTGAAGAATTTGAGGCGCTTGTCCCATATTTCCAAAGGTATCTGGGAAGTAACCAATCTGAGTAGATTTGCCCCATTTTGCAGCTTCCTGCTGACCAATCAAAGTATTGCGGACATTGGCTTCACTTGAAATCAAGTAATCATCCTGCAAGATATAAAAGGGACCAATTTTCAATTTTCCTTCGTCGATGTACTGTTGAACTTTGTCGCGATTTTCAGGACGAATCTCCAAGTAGTCATCAAGGACAATGGTTTGTCCATCCAAGTGGAAGCTCTTGAACTCAGGGTCATTTTCAAAGAGATCAAAGAGATTGTCAAATAATTCCACCAACTGCATACGGTGGCTTTCAAAAGGCAAGTACCACTCACGATCCCAGTGACTATGTGAGATAATATGTACGACAACATTTTCCATGAAGTAAAACCTCATTCTAAATTTAAATTTTTATTGTTAACGTTTTAAATGTAAATTTGTGATTCTTTCCAAGAATCAGTTGCGCTAAAGCGTGTTCCTTAGCGGATATCCAAGTAATCCAAGACCAACTCACAGAACATCATGTTAGCCCAAGAGAACCATTCACGAGAATAAAGAGTTGGGTCATCCACGTGGAAGCTTTCGTGCATCACACCTGTACCACCATCGCAAGCAACCAGCTGATCCAGCAAGAATTTCTTCTCTGCCTTATCTCTTGTTGTCAAGCCTTGGATAGACAGGGCAATGGGCCAGATATAGCGATAGAAGGTATGAGAACTTCCGAGACCGCTAGCGTATTCTCCTTGGTAAAAGTATGGATTTTCAGGGCTCAGAATGGTACGGCGAGTGGCTTGATACACTTCATCATCGACCGAACAGTAACCCAGATAAGGTGCAGCCAACAAACTTGGTACGTTTGGATCATCCATGATGCTGGCATTTCCTAGACCATCCACTTCAAAGGCATAAATCTTTTCGCCCTTGCTGTTGCTTGTGTAGGCGTAGTTTTCGATGCCTTCTTGGATCTCATCCTGAAGACGTTTAGCGTCTGTGATAACACTCTGGCTATCAGCCAGGTCTAATGCTGCAAAGATTTCTTGCACATAACCCAAGACTACTACGGCAAACATATTTGACGGAATCAAGTAACTATACTGACAGCAGTCATCGCTCGGACGAAAAGCTGACCAAGTCATACCTGTCACTGCAAAATCAGGTCCAAAGCCATCATTTACCAAGGTGTCTTCCTTACGATCCGTATCTCGAACAAAACGATAAGGAGAGTTGTTATGGTCTTGTTCAACCGTCCAAAGATGGAGAATCTCCTTAGTCGCTGCGACAAAAGTATCATCAAACTGGCTAGTCTCACCAGTCTCTTTCCAGAGGATATAAGCCAACTGCAAAGGATAGCAAAGCGAGTCCACCTCATACTTGCGTTCCCAAATCCAGCCATTAAGGTCGGTATGGTCTGTCTCGTGGTGACCCTTCCAGTTTTCCTCAATGTTGAAGGAATTGGCATAAGGATCCTTGAGCACCAAGGTCATCTGACGTTTGACCAAACCTGCAATGGTCTGACGCAAGAGGGCATCCCTTTTAGCCACATGCAGGTAAGGTCTGAGTTGGGCTGTCGAATCCCGAAGCCACATAGCAGGAATATCCCCAGTCAAGACAAAAGTTGAACCGTCTTCGAGAATTTCAACCGTATTGTCCAAAGTGTCAGTG
The DNA here is from genome assembly GCF_003627155.1 of Streptococcus gwangjuense. Classification (NCBI taxonomy): domain Bacteria; kingdom Bacillati; phylum Bacillota; class Bacilli; order Lactobacillales; family Streptococcaceae; genus Streptococcus; species Streptococcus gwangjuensis. The sequence goes on along the minus strand of NZ_CP032621.1, from coordinate 1,876,207 downwards.
TAGCAACGTTCAAAGACATCCACCCACTCTGGATGGTCCTTAGCCCGCTCTGCCACTTCATCTAGCCATTCTCTAACAATTTCTTTTGAATAAATCATCGTGCAGTATCCTCTTTCAAACAAGTTTCATTTTCAGTATATAGCTTTTGAGACAGAAAATACATACACAAATGATAGTCATTTTTCTACAAAATAGTTATCTTTGAAGCTCCTTTTCTAAAGGCCCTCTTTTTCTGATATAATGTAGAAAAACAGCTAAAGGAAAGACCATGAAACCACTACTTAAAACCATCGATACCCGCTTTGGAACTGCCAGCAAGCATGCCTTTTCTCGGGGAAATACCCTGCCATACACAGGCGTTCCTTTTGGGATGAATTACTTTGTACCCCAGACCAGCGACCAGGAGGGATCTTGGTTTTTCGATCCGCATCTGCCTATCTTTCAGGGGATTCGTTTAACCCACCAGCCCAGCCCTTGGATTGGGGACTACTCTTGGCTCCTTCTGACACCTGTCACAAGTCAACTAGGTGGAGACAGCCTCTTTCACCGCCAATCTTCCTATGACATAGATAAGACCTCTTTCCAACCCCATTATCTGAAGATTTTCTCCCTGCGCTATCAGATTGAAAGCCAGCTTACACCGACTTGCTACGGTGCTTCTATTCGTTTGGAGCAAAAGCAAGGAAAAGCCCTCTCCCTCTATCTCCACGCAGCAGATGAACTGACCGTAGAGCAAGTAGATAAGCGGAATCTTGCCCTGCGACAAGAAGGAAAAACTGAAACCAACAAAAATCCACTAACGATGTTCACTGTCCTGCAAATGAATACGGATATCCTTGCTATCAGCCAAGAAGGTGGAGACTGGCGAATCGACCTGGCAGATAGTCATGCTGAAATTCAGCTAGCGACTTCTTTCATCTCTCCTTCTCAAGCTCTGCTTAATCTACCTCAAGAAGATTTTGAAGGCTGTAAAGCAAGTGCCCAAGCGGATTGGGAAAATCTCCTCCATCGTTTTGACATTATAGAGACAGGAGAAGCTAACCGAACCTTCTTTGACCACTGTCTCTACAGACTCTTCCTCTTTCCTCAGACTTTTTATGAGGTTGATGAATCAGGGCAAGCCATCCACAAAGATTTGGCTACTGGAACTGTAAAGCCCGGTGTCCTCTTTAGCAATAATGGTTTCTGGGATACCTTCCGCACCACATTCCCCCTCTTTGCCCTTATTATACCGGAACACTACCACCGCTTCTTAGAAGGATTTCTCAATAACTACCGCGATACTGGTTTCCTTCCAAAATGGCTGGCTCCAGATGAACGGGGTATGATGCCAGGTACACTTTTAGACGGTATTATCGCCGATAGCGCCTGCAAGGACATGGCCCCCGACCTAGAAGAAGAACTCCTCCAAGCCATGCTTGAAACAGCCAGCAAGTCCGACCCTCTCGGTATCAATGGTCGCCACGGACTAGCCCAATACCAAGAACTGGGCTACCTCTCTACCGACCACCACGAAAGCGTCAGCCACACCCTAGACTATGCCTATAGCGATTTTTGTATCGCTAGCTGTGCTGAAAAACTAGGGAAAATAGAAATCGCTGAAATCTACAAGACTTCATCACAAAATTACCGCCATCTATTTGACGCTGAGATAGGTTACATGCGAGCGCGTGACAATCAAGGCAACTTCCGTCCTGACTTCTCTCCTTATAGTTGGGGACGCGACTATGCCGAATGCTCTGCCATCCAAGCAACTTTAGGCGTCATCCACGACATCCCAGGCTTAATCCAACTTATGGGTGGAAAAGAAACCTTTAGCAACTATCTTTTGAAAGTCTGTCAGGATGCTCCCCTCTTTGAAACAACGGGCTATGGTTACGAGATTCACGAAATGAGCGAAATGGCTACTGCTCCTTTTGGACAACTCGCTATTTCCAACCAACCTAGCTTCCACATTCCTTATCTCTTCCGTTACAGCGATTACCCTGACTACACTGCTCTTCTCATCAAGACGCTCCGTCAGAAAGCTTTTCACCCAAGTTGGGAAGCCTATCCTGGCGATGAAGACAATGGCAGTCTCTCAGCCTGGTACATCTGGTCAGCTCTCGGTTTTTATCCGACCTGTCCAGGCAAACCAAACTATGACCTCGGAATTCCTCTCTTTGACCATCTCCGAGTCTATCTTGCCAAAGAAGATAAATGGCTAGATATTCATGCTGAGCAAAACCACAGCCATTTTAACTTTATAAAAGAATGCCGACTGGATAAAACACTCGTATCAACTATTCAACACCAAAACCTCTTAAAAGCTGAACAACTAACCTTTACACTTAGCTGGTTACCAAGTCATCGCTAAATAATAAAAAATCTGCAATCCCCAAGATTATCCACAATCTGTGAATAACTATCCCAAACTGTGCTTAACTCTTGAGTTTCAGCAATTAAAACTACTTTATAATCCTCAAAAGTTACTAAATTGGTCACACAAATAAGAATTATCACTAAAATAATCAGAAGTTATCCACACTTATCCACAACCTGTTAGTAACTTTTATGAATAGCTAAGACTTATCTCTCACGAACACTAAAAAGAGCCTGACTCCAGGCTCTTTAGTCTATTATTTCTTCTCAGCGCGAAGGGCTGACAAGATTTGTGTACGGATATCATCCACACCATTTGGCGTATTTGGTAAAAAGATAGTCTGATTTCCTTTAGAGGCAAAGGTATTCAAGGTATCCAAATACTGATTGGTCAAGAGGATAGACATGATTTGCTCTTCTGTCATACCAACATTGGCTTCCTTGAGTTCTGTGATAGACTCTGCCAATCCATCCACAATCGCCTTACGTTGTTGGGCAATCCCCACACCATGGAGGCGGTCTTTTTCTGCTTCGGCTTCAGCTGCAGTGACGATTTTAATCTTATCGGCTTCCGCCAATTCTTGCGCTGCGACCCGCTTGCGTTGCGCCGCATTGATTTCATTCATGGATTGCTTGACTTCTGCATCTGGTTCGACCTTAGTAATCAAGGTTTTCACAATAATATAACCGTAAGTAGTCATTTCTTCTGCTACTTGATGTTGAACTTCAAGGGCAATCTCATCTTTTTTCTCAAACAATTCATCCAAGGTTAATTTGGGAACAGAAGAGCGAAGAGCATCTTCGATATAAGATTTAATCTGAGATTCTGGACGCATGAGTTTATAGTAAGCATCTGTCACGCTCTGCTCGTTGACACGATACTGAGTCGCCACATTCATCATCACGAACACATTGTCCTTGGTCTTAGTCTCAACCACAATATCACTTTGCAACAAGCGCAACTGAATCCGCGCTGCAATCGAGTCAATCCCAAAAGGCAAGCGAATATGAATACCGCTATTGGCAACCTTTTGGTATTTCCCAAAGCGTTCAATAATCGCCACCGACTGCTGACGAACCACATAAACTGTACTCAGTGTGACTATCACCAATAGGAGCACACAAACCACCACAAAAATCATCAAAAATGTTGCCATTATCGTGACCTCCATCATTATTTTTCCTGTATTATAGCACATTTAAAGAAGGCTGTGCAGTTTTTACTGCGATTTTTCCTGAAATGTCAATAATTAGAGGTGAATTGTCACATTGTCGTCTAATCTCTTACTAAAACAACTGGTAAAGAATTAGGTGCACCATGATCGTTCTTTCTAACTCCGTTGATTATCAACATACTATCTGAGCTTTACAAGTCGTGGACAAAGAAACGAAACAAGTAACGGTTAATCCCTTTAAAAGACTCACAAAAAACATCATTGAAGTGAACCGCACTCCAATAGTTCAAGCATTAAGTGAGGTTGTTGATCTAGATTTGATGTGTATACTATTTTTGTCATCGGTTACCGATTACGTTCCTTAGGTATCTGAAAGGTCTATAATGAAGTTACCATCTAGTATCCAAAAACCGACTAGCTCTTATGAACTAGTCGGTTTCTCATCAATGCGCCAACATTTCTTGAGCGATTTCTTGGCCAGATAGATTATCTGGGTAGTAGGTTGGCCAGTTGTCCATTTCTTCAAAGAGGGCTTCTTGGCTTGTTCCTCCAAAGAAGATATGGAAATGTTCTGCCTTCACTGGGGCGATATTGTGGTCACTAAACTGAACATACTTGAACTGTCCAGCGTCTGCATCTGTGGCTTCAAAGAGGAAGCGCACGCCACGATTGCCTTTCTTGTAAGTTAAGATTTTCTTACCAACATACTTGTAGGTGAATTTCTTACTTTGTCCACCTTGAACAAATTCCATAGTGTTATCAGTGATATTAATCTTAGTCACATCTGTCTGATAGCCTTTTGTATAGTAGGCCTTGTATTCAGCCTGAGTCATCTTACCAGTCAACTTAGCCTTGTAGTCAAAGACCTGATCAAAAGTTCCATCTTCAAGGAAAGGATAAACTGATTGCCAATTACCTGAATAGTCACTCAAGGTGCGGTCCTTGACAGCTGCATCCTCAAAGTAACCATTTTGTACTGTCTTGGTATCCTCTGCCTTTTCAGGCTCAATTGCTGGGCCTTCTTGGTCCGTTGTTTGTTTCAGAGCCTTGAGATTTTTCTCCATGACGGAGATGTAGTTTTCGCCAGCCTTGGTATCTTCTTCTGTCAGACTTTCTAAAGGATTAAGGACATCTGTTTTGACACCTGCCTCTTTTGAAAGTGTGTTAGCAAGGGCTTGTGAAGCATTTTCTTCAAAGTAGATATAGGCAATTTTATTTTTCTTGACGTACTCTGTCAATTCTGCCAAGCGAGCTGCTGATGGCTCTGCATCTGGAGAAAGTCCTGAGATTGCGACTTGTTTGAGCCCATAGTCCAAGGCAAGGTAGTTAAAGGCTGCGTGTTGAGTCACAAAGCTCTTTTGTTTAGCTTGAGATAAACCTTCTGCATAAGCCTTATCCAAGGCTTGCAATTTTTCAACATAGGCAGCAGCATTCTTCTCAAAGGTCTCTTTTTTATCCGGATAATCTGCTGACAAGCTATCACGGATGTGCTCTACAAGTTTAATGGCACGAACTGGTGATAACCAAACATGGGGGTCAAACTCATGATGATGGCCTTCTTCTCCATGGTCATGGTCTCCCTCTTCTTCCTCACCACCTGGCAAGAGCAACATATCGCCTGTCGCCTTGATGGTTTTGACTTTTTTCTTATCCAAAGTATCTAGCAATTTAGGAACCCATGTTTCCATGTTTTCATTTTCATAAACGAAGGTATCTGCGTCTTGGATTTTGGCAACTGCCTTGGCAGACGGTTCATATTCATGGGGTTCTGTACCAGCACCGATTAGGAGTTCTACATTAGCCGTATCTCCTGCGACTTGCTTGGTAAATTCATAGACAGGATAAAAGGTTGTCACGATATTTAGTTTGCCATCTGCCTGCTTTTGATTGGAACAAGCCACTAAAAACAAGGCACATAGACTGGCTAGCAATAAGCTAATTTTTTTCACGTTAGTCTCCTATTTGATAAAACGTCTTACTAAACTGATGAGTAAAAAGACAGTTACAAAAATAATGGTAATACTTGCACTTGCAGGTGTTTCTGCATAGTAGGAAATGTAAAGTCCTGCTACCATTCCCAAAAATCCAATAGCACTGGCAAGCAGCATAACCGATTTAAAGTTTTTCCCCAGACGAAGGGCAATACTAGCTGGTAAGACCATGATAGTCGATACCAAAAGAGCTCCTGCAGCAGGAATCATAAGGGCAATGGCCACCCCTGTCACCATGTTAAAAAGAATGGACATGGTACGAACTGGCAAACCATCCACAAAGGCCGTATCCTCATCAAAGGTCAAGATATACATTGGACGAAGGAAGAGGAAGGTCAAAATCAAAACAACCGCCGCAATGACAAAGAGGGAAATAACCTGCTCTTCACTGATAGTCACGATTGAACCAAAAAGATACTGGTCCAAACTCATTGAGCTAGAGCTTTTACCCTTGCTCATGACAATCAGAGAAACAGCCAGACCTGTCGACATGAGGATAGCTGTCCCTATTTCCATAAAGCTCTTGTAAACCGTACGGAGATACTCCAGGAAGACTGCCGCAATCAAGACAATGGCAATAGTAGAAATAGTTGGAGAAATCCCTAGTACCAGACCAAAGGCTACACCTGAAAGCGAGACGTGGCTGAGGGTATCACTCATCAAACTCTGACGGCGCAAGATAAGGAAGGTCCCCAATACCGGCGAGAAAAGACTCATGGCAATAACGGCCAGAAAGGCACGTTGCATAAAGTCATAAGATAACAAACTAAGCATGGCCCACCTCCTGATCATTCTCATGAACGTTGAAACAACGCCATGGCGAGTCTTGGTTACGGACTAGATGAATATTGCGGTCCGCATAGTCCTTAACTTCTTCAGGGTCATGGGTAATCATCAAAACAGCCTTGCCGTGATGATGAGCGCTGTGGTGCATGAGTTCGTAAAATTCGTTTTTACTTCCTGCATCCATCCCCGTTGTCGGCTCATCTAGGATAAACACATCAGGATCCGAAGCAAACATACGCGCAATCACCGCTCGCTGCTTTTGTCCTCCAGATAGAGAGCCCAAGCGTTTGTCTCGATGTTCCCACATACCAACTGAGTCCAGACTAGCCTTGATATGCTCCTCATCATGAGCATTCAAACGACGGAACCAACCCTTTCGTGGATAGCGACCTGACTTGACAAACTCATACACCGTACTCGGAAAACCTGCATTAAAACTGGCAATCTGTTGAGGAAGGTAAGCTATTCTCAATTTCTTACCCTGCGTATTTGTCTTTGAAATAGTCACCTTTCCAATGCGTGGCTGAAGAATTCCAAGACTGGCCTTTATGAGTGTCGTCTTAGCTGCCCCATTCTCCCCCGTCAAGGTAACAAATTCCCCACTATCAACACTATAATTGATATGTTCAAGAACGGGCTCCTTATCATAATAGAAGGATAAATCCTCTACCGTAATATATCTCATTATTTGATTTCTCCTACTAAAGCAGTCAAAAACCGCTGGATCACTTTTTGTTCATTTGGAGTAAACTGAGTCGCCACTTGTTCATAGGTTAAAAGTGTATGCTCATGGTGATGATGGTGCTCCTCAGCGATTGGACGAGCCAAATCAGTCAACTGATAAAAAATCACACGCGCATCCTTAGGATCTTTAGATGTTTCCAACATCCCTTCCTTGACCAAAGACTTAATGGCCTTGGTAACTGCTGCCTGACTGACATTGAGGCGACGCGCCAACTCTGAATTTGTTAAAGATTCCTCTGACAAGAGCATGAGGATATGCTCCTGGGTATTGGTCAGAGCCACCTCGCTAGTGCAATGACCTATTAGGATTTCATGCTGATTTTCCGCCTGCAAAATCACCTCATTCAAAAAAGCATCGATATCCTTCGCTAGCTGTCTCATATCTGACTCCTTTCCTTTTGGACTTCTCTTTTTTAAGAGAAAATACTATTCTTTGAAGAATTATTTACTGGTTAATTATATCACAACCAAAAAAAGAGTCAAGAAAAAACGTGAAAACCAGTTTCATTCTTGAACTCTTCCATACTATTATCTATTGAAATTCCTTGACATCTCCATCATAAGTCGCCCAGTCTTTACTGAAAAAGCGCTCATTCAGATGGTACATCGGAGCTGGAGTGGGATTGGATAGGAAAGGATCAACGGCCTTGTCAAATGCCAACCAACCCAACCAACCCAGATGAATGGTATCCTTCATAAAAAAAGGCTCCCCTCCATCCTTAGAAAAATCTGCTATATTAGTAAAACCTTGACTTTCTAACTGGTAGCGAATCTTCTGCACCGTTTGTTGGTACATATCCTCTCGTAGACCAGCATAGTCCATCCATTTTTTATTAACAGGTGGAATGATAAAAATCGGGTTGACCTTAGATTTAGAAAACTGTGTTAAAACCAACTGCAAGTCATTATACTCTGGCGACTTGAGATAGGTATGTGTTTTCTGAGAACCTTTTAATTTCTTCAAATCCTTTTTAATCTGAGTAGTATAGAAATAATTTTCCATTCCTAAATCATTATTAGAAGTATTCTTTTCGGCATCTGCTTTAACAATATCTTCTATGGCTTGATAAGAAAACTGATCTGGTAAGGTTTTTAAATATCTACCCACATGCTTATCATAATTGACATAGCCTCTAACTGAAAACTGACCAAAAAAGGAAGCTTGACGTTCATTAAACCGAGCCAATAATTCAATCATTTCATTGTCTGAAGACGACAATTCTTCTTTACTTGCCAACTTCTGAACCAGATCCTTCATAGCTACGTTTGGGAACTGATGCAGTAAGCGAGTCGCTGCATATTGACTAGCATGATCTCCAGATTGATTTTCCAGAAAACTGGTCAACTGGTCTCCATTAAAATACTGCTGAAAGGCTGCTGGCTCATAGCCATTTTTACTGAACCACTGTGGTGAGATAACATACACAACTTGTTTATTCTCTAGCTGTGACAACATCTGTTGCATCCCAAAATACTGATTGAGTGAAGCAGCTCCTCTCTGTCCTAAAAGATAAGGACGGTAGGAGCGATTGTATTTCTCAGCCAAGACTGCAGGATGAGCACTGTCAAAACGAAGCCATTCACTGGAGCCAAAGAAGGGAACAAAACGCATGTTTGGATCAGATAGGGCTCTGACCTTTTGACTCCGCTCCTTAAAACTTTCAATGGTAGTAGCCACCGCTGAACGCTTCTCAGCTCCCAGATCATGATTCATCTCAGTAGGATAGAAAAAGATAAGCAGACAAACCAACAAACCAGCTATCAAGACCGGTCCGAAGATCATCCATAAGCGTTTAAGCATTTTGTAGCTCCACAATACCAGCTATGATTTTATTGGCTGTATTCCAGTCGTCACGACCAAACTCTGTTACAGGGACACGAATGTCAAAACGGTTTTCAATCTCCACAATCAACTCAACCGTTCCCATACTATCCAAGACACCTGCATCAAAAAGATCTTCATCCATCATGTCAGAAACATCTTCCATAAACAACTCATCAATAATTTCGATAACTTCTGATTTGATATCCATATTTTATTTCCTTTTATTTTTTAAACCATAAATCATTCAAAAATCCAGAAAAGATCAAGAATGATAGCATGACGACATGGAAGGTGACAACCATGCCAAGCAACTGAATCCAGCGATTCTCAGGTAGAGCAGCTTTCCCTGCTTTTTTCCGTTCCTTATTGAGTGTTTTTTTCTTACGACCCCAAGCGTCATTGATGACCAGTCCAATCCCATGAAAGAGCCCATAGGCGATGTAGTACCAGGTCACACCGTGCCAAAATCCCATAATCAGCATATTTATAATGTAGGCCACACTTGAAGTGACATTGCGATTCTTAAAGACCTTCTTTCTGGTCAATACCATGACCATTCGCATAAAGACAAAGTCACGGAACCAGAAAGAGAGACTCATGTGCCAGCGATTCCAAAATTCCTTTAAATCCTTTGATAAAAAAGGCTTATTAAAGTTGATAGGGCTACGAATTCCCATCAAATTTGAAATGGCTAAGGCAAACATAGAGTAACCTGCAAAGTCAAAGAAAAGCTCCAGACCAAAGGTATACATGACTGCCAAGGCATAGTGGTTAAAGAAGCCACCTGACTGCAGGGCTAGATTCTTCAGAGGAGGTAGTAAAGTTTCTCCTAAAATATGAGCCAGGATAAACTTGTACAAAAATCCCCACATAATATAGCGAACAGATTCATCCAACATATCCATCAACTCATCCCGATCAGGAATGGTCTGATAATTTTCATTAAAACGCTTAAAGCGATCGATTGGGCCACTTGAAAAGGTCGGCATGAAGAGAAGAAAACGGAGAAATTCCCAGAGGGTAAAATCCTTAATCACTCCATCTCTCAGCTCGATGATAATCCCAACCGAACGAAAGGTCAGGTAAGAAATACCCAAAAAGCCAAGCAAAGACTGCGTTCCATTGATAGCTGGCTGCACCTTGACAAAGATAATCGGCAGTAGGGACAGAAAACTAACTAGGTAGAAAACCCACTTACCATCCTTACTTTTTCGATAGTGCTTATAGAAAAGCAAGAGCAATATTTCCCAGCACAGATAAATGCCCAAGGCAGCCAATTGATTAGTCTTCCCACCTACCAGCATGGTAACGATAAAGAAGAGACTAACCAATACCTCGTACCAGGCAAAGCGTTTCTTGAAAAAGAGGCCGATAAAGATGGGCAAGGTTGCAACAATCACATAGACAAAATACTGAGGATTGCCGTATGGCTCTAAATGAGGAAGCTGTTTAAAGAACTCCATCATCTCCTATTTACCTCATTAATCAATCCTTTGATATCAATTTTTCCATTTGGAGTCAGTGGCAAACTGTCTCGATAAAGGAATTTGGACGGCATCATATAAGACATCATAATATCTGTCAAGTCTTCCTTAATGGCCTTGGTAATATCGATATCACGCTCAAACTGCTCACGAACACCATCTTTTAAGATGACATAGGCTAGAAGATTTTGCACCTTGTGGTCTTTATTATAGCGCGGAACAGCGACAGCAGACTCGATAAAGCGAGACTTATTGAGGTTTTGAGAGACATCTTCTAACTCAATGCGGTAACCGTTAAACTTAATCTGGAAGTCCATGCGTCCGCCGTAGAGAAGCAAGCCCTCATCTGTCATAGTTCCCACATCTCCTGTATGGTAGGCTGGTAGACCTTCAAACTCAAAGAAGGCTTCCCCTGTTTTTTCAGGATTGTTCATATATCCTTTTGAAACAGCTGGTCCAGAAACAATGATTTCTCCCTGTTCGCCATTTGGCAGTTTATTTCCTTCCTCGTCAATGATAAAGGTTGGAGAATCAGCCTTGGTATAGCCGATTGGTAGGCGTTTGAGAGTCGCTAGCATCTCATCTGTCACGGCAACTGCTGACAGGGCCACTGTCGCTTCTGTTGGGCCGTAAGCATTGATAATACGGGCATTTGGGAAACGCTCGCGCAGTTTTTGAGCTGTTTTAACCGTCAATTCTTCGCCATCAAAGTAGAAATGCGTGATTCCAGGCATTTTCTTACTATTAAAGTCTTCAGACAACATGGCCATATCCGCAAAAGAAGGGGTTGATGTCCAGATGGCGATTGGCAATGAAAAGATGGTCGCAAAGAGTTGCTTAAAGTCCTGAGTAATAGCTGAAGGAAGAGCGAAAAGTGTACCACCAAGTGCTAATGTCGGTGCCCAGTACATGACAGACAAGTCAAAAGAATAAGGGGGCTGAGCCAGCATTTGCGGACGACTTGGCGTCGCAAATTCCTTGTCCGTAATCATCCAGTTGGTAAAGCTGAGGAGGTTATCATGTGAAATCTGCACTCCCTTAGGCTTACCAGTTGTACCAGAAGTAAAGATAATGTAGTAGTTATCATCGCCCTTGACTGGATGCGTGATCTCATAGCTTGTCCCTTGAACAAAGGCTTCTTGAGCCTGAGCTAGAGTCATCATTGGCGTAGAAACCTGCTCCAATGGAAAATCTGAGATGGCAATAATCAAACTTGGCTCCGCTACTTCTAAAATAGCTGAAACTCGCTCCAAAGCCGAATGGCTATCAATTGGAATGTAGGCATGACCTGACTTAGTCAGCGCTACAAAAGTTGCCAACATCTCATACTCTTGGCCTCCAAAAACAACCACAGGAGACTTCTCAGGCAAGCCTAGTTGGTCGATGGCTGCAGCTAAACTATCCGAATCAGCCTTCAAATCTCCATAAGTGTGTTCCTGCCCCAAAACATTGTAAACAGGATAGCTAGGCTGTGTCTGAGCAAAATGCTCAATGGTTTCAATCATATCTACGATTGCTTTATTTGACATAATAAGGATTCTCCTTCAAGTTAAAATTCATTATAGATAAAGCTTCCTTGACCCTGACCAAGATAGCTAAAAAAGTAAAGCAGCCCTAGAAAGATAAGAAAATACAAGGCTGTCCGACCAAGAAATATGTACAATTCTTTTCTCTGTTTCATCAAGAAAAACCATTCATTTCTGTAATTTTCCGTTAAAATAAAATCAATTTCTTACTAATTTATTTTTCTGCTATTATACCACTTTATAGACTAGTTTTTCAATTGTTTACCCGTCTATTTTCACTACGTTCCAGTAACATTAATTTGTTCCATATGATTCTTTCTAATGATAGCTTAAATGCTTTTCAGTATGGATTATATGGGGAGCTACAACAAAGTAGGCTCCATACTACCTATAGAGGATTTTTCCACTATAAATATTATAGAGCCTTATCTTATGTCTCACTTTATCGGTGCAGTTCCCTTTATCTAGAGATTTTTATAGTATGTAATCCTAGAATTCACTATAGATAAATTCTTGAATGTTCGAAAAATCGGTCACAAAACAATAAATCACGATGCTTAAGATAACCGTATAGAAAAATAGCGTCCACAAGATTAAACGGTGTGTGTTAGTTATCTTGGTTTGCAAATTTGTAAAGTTCTTTTTCAACTTCCATCCATCCTTTCACTCCAACATGCATCACATCAAATAAAAAGTAATCATCATACTCTCTGTTTCCATAGTTTAATACCGTTGCACCATAGCTTTTTGCGACATCTTCTATTTTTTTATAAGTTTTCTCCCGCATCTCTCTTGAGACACCTGTGTAGTCATTCCATTTCCCGTTTACTGGGAAAATAATGACCTCAACTTCAATGCCCAATTCCTTGGCAACTGTCAAGAAGAGTTCCATATCTGAATACTCTGGTGACTCCAGATAGCTCAAATCTTTATTGGAATCTTTCAACGATGCATAGCGATCTTTTAAGTAAGTATTGTAGTAGTTATTATCAACAGCATAATCATTATTGTCTGTTTTCTTTTTGACCTCTTCTACAAACTGATTCGTCATTTTCTCCCAATCATAGTCTGGAGTTTTATCCCCTAGTGAAGGATAATCTGATTTGGCATGTTTTTGATAAAAAATCTGTTTGAGTTTAAAGGAATAAATCGTATTATCTAACTCTAATAACTTCTTATCAATAAAGGTTCCTTTACCTTCTATGAAGTAGCTCTTATATTTCTTATAAAGGTCATTTTGAAGCTTATTCCCTTTAGTTATTTCAATAATTCTATCAATAAGTTTTTCCTTGGTATCTTTGCTAATTTTCTTATTAGAGAGTGTCTGAAAAATATGTTCCTGAGAAGCCTTATTCAAAAAGGCATCCTGATGAGTCCCATCTTTTTCAAACCACTGAACCGACTCTATTATAGCCACTTTTCGCTTAGTCATAGATCCTTCAATAGAACCCAAGGTCGTAGCCTGAATGATGTTTTGTGAATAACTGGTCCCAATCTGCATGATATTAAAATCGTTGTAGTTAAAAATTTTATTGGGATGATAGTCTTCATTTATCGTCGCAACCAACTCAGATGATCCCAATAAAACAAATGTATTGGGAGTAATATTGCTTGTCAGAATATCTCTACTTTTATACTTTTCATACGAAGTGCTATAGCGAATACTGTTATCCTTTACTTTATAATAATCATCAATCTTCTTGACGTATGTCACATTTAAAAGGGCAAGCGTCGCAATTACGAGCACAAGCGATAGCAAAAATGCTTTTAGTTTAATCATCTCGTTTTATCCTATCCCTTCGATCCGTCCAATCTCTTTTCAATTTCTTATCTCTTTAAAATCGTAAGTAAGATTTTATAGGGTTCACCTGAAAAGATAAAGAAACCAATCATAACCAAATTCATGGTCACAAACCAACTTAGTAGTTTATACCAATTTTTGTTTTTATTTTTCTTATAAAAAGTGCTTTTCTTTTGATACACTTCAAATCCAGCCATCAAGACACCGTGATAAAAACCATAAACAATGTAGCTAACACTAAGACCATGCCAAAAACCCATGACCAACATATTGACCATATAGGCATAGGTTGCATTGTGTAGTCTATTTTTAAACCATTTTTTCCTGATAACCTGCATCAATACTCTTGAAAATACAAAATCTCTCAACCAGGTCGACAAAGTGATATGCCATCTGGTCCAGAAATCCTTGATATCGACACTCAAGAAAGGTTTGTTAAAGTTCATCGGTGTCTGAATACCTAGAATGTTACTACTTCCGACAGCCATTAGACTATAGCCTGCAAAGTCGAAGAACAGATACAAGGTATAGAGGTACATATACTTGATTGAGTAAACGACTGTACCAGTATTGCTTAGAGCGAGTATCATCTGGTACACATAGGTTGACAAAACAACCTTGTAAAGTAGACCTAAAACGATACGATACACACCGTCCCCTGCTAACTCTAGATACTCTTTTCGAGGCATGACCTCGTTTATCTCTTTTAAAAATCTCCTACTCCGATCAATCGGACCAGCACTAACTGTAGGGAAAAAAAGTAAAAATTGCAGGTAGTCTTTTATGCTAATCTTTTCTTTAATCAAGCCATCCGATATCTCCAGCATGATCTGAATAGTCTTAAAGGACATGTAAGAAATTCCAATAAAGGCCAACAAATGCAGAGAAGTCAGGGCAAAGACTTTATTAATCACCAAAGGAAAAATAGAAAGGAAAATCAGAGGTTTCATCCGCTTTACTTCTATACTCTGTGCTAGAAAAACTAGAAAATATTGATAAATGACAAAGGCGAGTAAATAGATAATCATTGCTCTACTCTTGCCATAAATAGCTCCTGCAAATAAGAGGGAGAGCACCAAAATATAGTAGTCCTTACGTTTTTCAAAAAAGTTTACTACAAAACCAATTAGTAAAACTACAAACAAAAGAAGGAAAAACTCATTCCCCTCGAAATAATTCATACCAGCCAAACTCCTTTTTTCTTTTTCTCATCTCATGATTTATCTTTTTAAGATTAGTTCCTATCATATTACCAAAGATAGTTAACTTTATTCATTATACCATAATTTAAAAACTATGAATACTTCTGTTATTTTATTTCTTAAAATAAAAAATCCAAATGACTCTTAGTACTGAACCCCAATAATGAGACAAAATTATTCACACAATAAATAAAATTCAAGAACAAAAAATTGATGAAGGAACCGGTGAAGGATTCTGACTTTTTAGCTGAAATAGTAATCAACACCAGTATACAAACTTAAAAAAATCAAAATGACCAAAATGAAGTGAGAAAGTACTCCTTTATTTTGGTCATTTTTTGTAAGTTGTGTTTATTGAAGTATGAATAATTGAGTTTTAATATCTTAGAAAAGTGAGAATACAAGCACAGCCAAAGCTGCACCAATAACAGGTCCCACAACAGGAATCCAGGCATAAGACCAGTCTCCGTCTCCCTTGTTTGAAATTGGAAGGATACTGTGCATGATACGAGGTCCAAGGTCACGAGCTGGGTTCAAGGCATAACCTGTTGTCCCACCTAGTGATAGACCAATACCAACAATCAAGGTTCCCACTGCAAAGGTTCCGATACCTGCTTGAAGGTCATAAAGTCCCAAAGCAAAGATTGTCAATACCAATACAAAGGTGCCAAGGATTTCGCTGATCAAGTTTGATACAGTATCTTTGATAGCTGGTCCTGTGCTGAAAGTAGCCAAAATATTTCCTGCATTTTCTTCTGCCTCATAGTGAGGTTTGAATTGCAACCAAACCAAAATCTGACCGAGCATAGCCCCTGCAAACTGAGCTAGGATGTAAGGAAAAACGGAAGCCCAAGGCAAGTCACCTTTTAAAGCTACACCAATTGTCACAGCTGGGTTTAAATGAGCTGGACTGAGCTTGCCAGATACAAAGACTGCAACCGCAACTGCAATCCCCCAACCCATAGTAATCACAATCCAACCTGAACTGTTGCTCTTAGTTTTTGGAAGAACCACACCTGCAACAACACCATTTCCTAGAAGAATCAGGATTAAAGTCCCTAAAAACTCTCCAAATAATTCATTCATCATCTTTCTGTCTCCATTAAAAAGAAGGGGCGGGCGGCAAGGAATGCTGCCCTCTACCTCTTTTATTTTTTCTTAATTTTTTAATTCTGCTAAATCGTTGTTAGCGAGAGCCGCTTCGACATCCGCACGGTAGGCTACTTTTTCCTCTTCTGACCAGTCATAGAATCGTCCCATTTCATCCAAAACTGGCTCAACGATGCTATCCAAACTATCACGCATAAAGAGCATGTGATTGGTACGACGAAGGAGGAAGTCAACTGGGCTCAGAGCCAACTCATTGCGCATTGCATAGTGAAGTGACAAAGTGTCTGCCAAACTGAGTCCTGGCGCTTGTTCCAAACTATGAGCAAGAGCAAAGACCTTCGGTGCATTTGAACCGTAAAGATTTGCTAGGTAATGAGCTTCCTTGCTATCCAAACCACGTGACACTCCAAGTTGCGCAAAGGCTTCGATTTCCGAGTCCACATTTGCTGGGTTCAATTCCCCACCTGAAACAGGGTAAGTCTTAGAATTGATGAGTTTAAAGCTACGGTCAAATTCTGCTTTGAGAATGTCAACCACGCGCTCCATAGCTCCTTCAGCCATCTTACGGTAGTCTGTGATTTTACCACCAGCAAGGGTCAAAAGGCCATTGTCATCACGGTCCAAGCTCGAACCACGTGAAACTGCAGATGGATCCAAATGTTTCTCAGAGGTACTGCTTTCAAGCTTGCTGACAGCAGACTCAACATCTTCACGCGTTTTTTCTTTAGAGAGATAAGATTCAACAGTAGCAATCAAGTTGTTAAAGCTTTCATCACTGATGGTTCCGTTATTTCCTCCATTGTAGTCAGAAGCGCTATTGCCTGCGATCAATGGACGAAGACCTGCCCAGCTACTTTCGATATCATCAATGGTGATGTTGGCTTCTGGGAAGCGGTTGTTGACAATGCCAAGTAGGTAATCTACATCTTCCTGAGTTACTTTTGGATGTTCCAAATCACCTGTGTAGTCTGTATCAGTTGTCCCAAAGTAAGTCTTGTTTTCACGTGGGAGAACAAAGACCATACGACCGTCACCCAAACCTGTATCAAAGTAAACTGGTTGTGAAACCTTGATTTTGCTTGAATCCACTACCAAGTGAACTCCCTTAGTTGGACGCATTTGTGAGAATTGTGTTCCCTTATTAGACAAATTGCGCACCTTGTCGCTCCAAGGACCTGTTGTATTGATAACCAGACGAGCCTTGATTTCAAAGACTTGGTCTGTAAAGAGATCACGAGCTACAACACCTGTAATCTTGCCACTTTCGTCAAAGAGGAAGCCTTCTGCCTTCACGTGGTTAGCAATGAGGGCACCGTCTTGGTTGGCACGTTTGATGTTTTCAATCACGAGACGTGCATCGTTGTTACGGAAGTCAAGATAAACCCCACCTCCTACCAAACCTTCTTTCTTCAAGTTTGGCTGGCGTTCCAAAACTTCTTCCTTGCTCAAGACCTTGTTAGCAGCTGGTGTGTTGTTAACTCCTGCCAAAAGGTCGTACAAGTCCATGGCTACTTTGAGACGGAAGAGGCTAAAGGTCGCTCCATCTTCATCGTAAACTGGCAAGAGCATTGGATCTGGTTTTGGAATATGTGGTGCGATTTGTTGAACCACTGCACGTTCAGAAACTGTGTCTGATACCACTTCTACATCAAATTGCTTAAGGTAACGTAGTCCTCCGTGAACCAATTTAGTTGAACGGCTGGATGTTCCTTCTGCAAAGTCTTGCATTTCAATCAAACCAGTATCTAGACCACTGGCTGCAGCCTGCAAAGCTACACCAGCACCAGTGATTCCTCCACCGATAATCAAGAGGTCCAAGGTACGTTCCTGCATTTTTTGAATTGATAATTCACGTGTTTTCTTTGAAAATTCCATATTTACACACTTTCTAACTGAGTCGCTTTATTCTTCCAGTATTAGTCGTCTACTTCCGCAAAGACTTGGGTTGCTTTTACAGCCTTCTTCCAGCCCTTGTAGAGTTGTTCCTTGCGAGATTCGTTCATAGATGGTTCAAAGAGTTCTCCTGTCTCGTTCAAGAGTTTCAACTCATCCAAGTCTTTCCAGTAACCTACTGACAAACCTGCTAGGAAGGCTGCCCCTAGAGCTGTTGTTTCCAAGTTTTTGGCGCGTGCGATGTCGATTCCCAAAATGTCAGCTTGGAACTGCATGAGGAAGTTGTTCATAGCCGCACCACCGTCTACTTTCAAGACCTGGATAGCTGTCTGAGCATCCACTTGCATGGTGTCGATGATGTCACGTACTTGATAAGCAATAGATTGCAAAGTCGCCTTGATAAAGTCTTCTTTAGTTGTTCCACGAGTTAAGCCAAATACAGAACCGCGAGCGTTTTGGTTCCAGTATGGAGCTCCTAGACCTGTAAAGGCTGGAACAACATAAACTTCATCGTTGTTGTGAGAATCACGAGCGTATTTTTCAGATTCTGGTGAATTTTCAACCATGCGAAGACCGTCACGAAGCCACTGAATGGCGCTTCCTGCGATGAAGATAGAACCTTCCAAGGCATAGTAAACCTTGCCATTGATACCGTAACCAATGGTTGTCAAAAGATTGTTCTCAGACAACTGCATCTCTTCCCCAGTATTCATGATGATGAAAGAACCTGTTCCGTAAGTATTTTTAACCATACCTGGTTCAAAGGCCAACTGTCCAAAGAGGGCTGCCTGTTGGTCACCAGCCATACCTGAGATTGGCACTTCTCCACCGTAGAAATGGAATGGCGCTGTCTTACCGTAGATTTCAGAGTTAGAACGAACTTCTGGTAGCATAGCCTTAGGAATGTTGAGGATTTCCAAAATCTCATCATCCCATTTGAGTTCTTTAATGTTATAAAGCATGGTACGGGCTGCATTTGAGTAGTCGGTCACGTGAGCCGCACCGTCAGTCAATTTCCAAACCAACCAAGTGTCAATAGTACCAAAGAGTAATTCCCCTTTTTCTGCTCGCTCTTGAGCGCCTTCTACATGGTCCAAAATCCAACGAACCTTGGTAGCAGAGAAGTAAGCATCGATGATCAAACCAGTCTTTTCATGGAATTTTTCCACGTAACCTTGACTTTTTAGTTGTTCAGCCAGAGGTGCTGTCTGGCGTGATTGCCAAACGATAGCGTTGTAGATAGGGAGCCCTGTTTTCTTATCCCAGACGACAGTTGTTTCACGCTGGTTGGTAATTCCGATTGCTTCGATTTGATTTGGCTTGACACCACTTTCGATGAAAGCACCCGCAATAACTGACTGAACAGAGTTCCAAATTTCATTGGCATTGTGCTCTACCCAACCTGCCTGAGGGAAAATCTGAGTAAACTCTTTTTGACTCGAGCTAACCTTTTCCCCCTTTTTGTTGAAAATGATGGCACGAGAACTTGTAGTTCCCTGGTCAATAGCCATGATGTATTTTTCTTGTGACATGTGCTGTCCTCCTGATAAAGATCTTGAGGATGTTTCCTCTTTACAGTAACTAGTATACAAAATAAAGCGCTTTCTTGTTCATCAACTTTTTTTAATTTTTTAAAAAATGTGAGGAGATTGTGTGAATTTCACAAAAAAGACCTGGAACAACCAAGCCTTTTAAGTGAATAATAACTGACGAATCCCTGCCAAATCTTCCAAATCCAAGTCATTTTTTAAATAATAAACTGGGGTCTGTTCCTTCTTATGAATCGGGTTATTGGTAACCAGCAAATCATAATGCCGAGTACAATCATAGGCTTCAATAGTGATAAAACGATTGTATTCCAAATACCGTTTCAAAATGGCTGCCATCCTTGAAAAGACAAGAAAACCAGATGTCAAATCCAGACCAATCCGCATATGCTGACCACCATTTTCAGCCATATATTCGATTAACTGGAGCCATTCCCAGAGAATTTTCCTATCTAAATCTGTCCCCTGCTGAAAGGCCGGTAGAGCATGAAAAATCTCCTCTGCCGTTCCCCTAAAATCATGTTCCATCAGCAAATAAGGATGACGATTCTCTAACTGGTACTTGTAGCGATCCTGTAAGATATAGCCCTTGTATAGATAAACTTGACCACAAAGCTGACTGAGTTCATAAGTAACGTGATCCTCTGTATAATCACCCAGCAACTCCTCCTTCTTCATTTCTTGAATCAATTGTGTCAGTAAATCTGCCAACTGCCCTCCAAAACCAAGAATATACTCCATAGTATGAAGGGGAAGAATGCGATGGGATAGGAGGAAAGAGAAGAAAATCATCATCTCACCGTCCTCAGTTCCTAGAGGAAGGTGTTGCCCAGCAAAAAAGGACGGAGCCTTTCGATGCAAACGAAGGTAGAAAATATTGTCAAAATACCCTCGCATTTTCTCTTCTATCACTTGAAACTGACAGGCATTGACACGGAGACGTTGTTGACTGATATGAGCCCAGAGAACCAAGTCCAATTTCTGACCCGAAGACAAACTTGCACCGCAGATTTCTTCTAAAGTGGCAATCTCCTGTTTTCTCTCTGGTTTCTGCATGTGACCTTCCCACTCCTGACTGGACCAAACCTTGCGGAAAAGACAGAAATAGAAATAGCGAATTTGATGTTCTGGACCTCGCCACCGTCCATTTTGGATGGATAAGTCAAATTCTGACAAAATCTGATTTAGACTAGCTAAGTGGCGACCAAGCGTAGCCTCACTAATCATCAATTCTTGAGCCAGCTGATGGGCTAAAAACTGTTGGTGGTAGAGAAGATAAACAAGAATCTGATATTTAACAGCATTCTCCAAAAACAAGCTCCGAATATCTCTCCCCTTGGTCGCTGCACCGATCGATAGACGCAGATTTTCATCTTCTAAGTGAATATTCAGCTCTAAGCCACTATCCAAAGCCTTGTCATTGAGAAGGGTGACATATTTGGTTAGGGTTGCTTTTGAAAATCCTGTTTCCTCCATTACAGCCTTGACAGTCGTCTGAGACTCTTGTAATAGAAAGGAAAGGATTGAAAATTGGCCAGATTCAGCCTTTTCCATCAAGTCTCCTAAATACATTTGTTACCCCTTTCATTTTCTACCTTAAGCATAGCATAAATCTTACAAATGCTGAAATAATCTGTTTCTCTTTTTATTTTCATGCTGATTTCCTGGTCCATTATCCTAAAAATCAGCAAACACACGGCTCCCCCTTTGGGCATTTTTATGCTAAAATAGTAGCTATGGATAAAATTATTAAAACAATATCAGAAAGCGGAGCCTTTCGTGCTTTTGTCCTTGATAGCACAGAAACCGTCCGCACTGCTCAAGAAAAACACCAAACCCAAGCTAGCTCAACTGTAGCGCTTGGTCGAACTCTTATCGCTAGCCAGATTCTCGCAGCCAATGAAAAAGGAAATACCAAACTAACAGTGAAGGTACTGGGATCTAGCTCTCTAGGTGCTATTATCACCGTCGCTGATACCAAGGGGAATGTCAAAGGCTATGTTCAAAATTCTGGTGTTGACATCAAAAAGACTGCAACTGGTGAAGTCCTAGTTGGACCTTTTGTCGGCAATGGCCAATTCCTCGTTATCACAGACTACGGTACTGGAAATCCTTACAACTCTATGACTCCCCTCATTTCTGGGGAAATCGGTGAAGACCTTGCCTTTTACCTGACTGAAAGCCAACAAACACCTTCAGCAGTCGGCCTCAATGTCCTTTTGGATGAGGAAGACAAGGTCAAGGTTGCAGGTGGTTTCCTAGTCCAAGTCTTACCAGGAGCCAAGGAAGAAGAGATTGCCCGTTTTGAGAAACGCATCCAAGAAATGCCAGCTATCTCTACCCTTCTCGAAAGTGAAGACCATATCGAAGCCCTCCTCAAAGCAATCTACGGTGACGAGGCCTACAAGCGTCTTTCTGAAGAAGAAATCCGTTTCCAATGTGACTGTAGCCATGAACGCTTTATGAATGCTCTTGCTAGCCTTCCAAGCTCAGACTTACAGGAAATGAAAGAGGAAGACCATGGGGCAGAAATCACTTGTCAATTCTGCCAAACAACTTATAACTTTGATGAAAACGACCTGGAGGAACTCATTCGTGACAAATCTTAATACACCCTTTATGATTGGCAATGTTGAGATTCCCAATCGTACCGTTTTAGCACCCATGGCTGGCGTGACCAACTCAGCCTTTCGTACTATTGCAAAAGAGCTCGGAGCTGGACTCGTTGTCATGGAAATGGTCTCTGACAAGGGCATCCAATACAACAACGAAAAAACCCTGCACATGCTTCATATCGATGAAGGCGAAAACCCTGTTTCTATCCAACTTTTTGGTAGTGATGAAGACAGCCTAGCACGCGCAGCAGAATTCATCCAAGAAAACACCAAAACCGATATCGTGGATATCAACATGGGCTGTCCAGTTAACAAAATCGTGAAGAACGAAGCTGGCGCTATGTGGCTCAAGGACCCAGATAAGATTTACTCTATCATCAACAAGGTCCAATCTGTCCTTGATATCCCACTTACTGTCAAAATGCGAACAGGCTGGGCTGACCCGTCTCTTGCAGTAGAAAATGCCCTCGCTGCTGAAGCTGCAGGTGTTTCTGCCCTCGCTATGCATGGCCGTACCCGTGAACAAATGTACACAGGCCACGCAGACCTTGAGACCCTTCATAAGGTTGCCCAGGCCCTCACCAAGATTCCATTTATCGCTAACGGTGACATTCGTACGGTTCAAGAAGCCAAACAACGTATCGAAGAAGTCGGTGCTGACGCAGTCATGATTGGCCGCGCTGCTATGGGAAATCCCTACCTCTTCAACCAAATCAACCATTACTTTGAAACAGGAGAAATCCTCCCTGATTTGACCTTTGAAGACAAGATGAAAATCGCCTACGAACACTTGAAACGTTTGATTAACCTCAAAGGGGAAAACGTAGCAGTTCGTGAATTTCGTGGTCTCGCTCCTCACTACCTCCGTGGAACATCTGGCGCAGCCAAACTCCGTGGAGCCATTTCACAAGCTAGCACTCTGACAGAGATTGAGGCTCTCTTGCAGTTGGATAAGGCATAAAATGGTTCATACTGCTCTACTGATTATCGATATGCAAAAAGCATTTAATAACCCTATTTGGGGAGAACGGAACAACCCTCAAGCTGAACAACAAGCATTGAGGGTACTGGCATACTTTCGTAAACACGCTCTTCCAGTCTTACACGTTCAACACATATCTGACAATCCCCAGTCGCAATTTCATAACAAACAAAATCAGGAGTTTAAAAGTGGATTTGAACCAGTTACTGCAGAACCTGTCTTTCAAAAAACAGTTAATAGCGCCTTTATTGGAACAAATCTTGAAACCTATTTACGAAAAAATCAGATTTTTCATTTAATCGTTGTTGGTTTGACTCTGCCTCATTGTATATCTACTACGACACGAATGGCAGCAAATCTTGGTTTTAGAGTCACTTTACTAGCAGATGCTACTGCCAGTTTTACCCTATCTAACAAAAACGGTCAGGCCATCTCTCCTGAGACTATCCATGAGATTAACCTCCTTTCTCTACAAGATGAATTTGCTCAAATTCTTACTACAGAAGAATTTCTAACCCAAGTACAAGTATAAAATAATCCGTCAACTCTTATTGAGCTGACGGATTTTCTTTGATTGTAAATATTCAAATACTGATCGTTATTATTGATTCAAAGCAACACTGGAAACCTTACCATCCGCTCCTGTTGTAATTTGGATGATTTTTCCCCCACCAATTTTGGCATTATACTTACCATCATCAAGAGTATAAGAATAGTCTCTGATAGAGTAGTTTTCTTTCTTTCCATCAGCAGATTCTACTGTGAATTTGCCTCCTGATGAAACTGTGATGGTTTCACCATTGGCACCCTTCCAGTTGCCTGCAGCTGCTGAGAAATCACCATCAACCATGGTTAAAACACCCTTGTAGCGTTTGTTGTGTTCTGCTTGCTTGTCTTGAAGTTTGCGGTCAGTTGTTGGATCATAGCCTGACTGGTTAGACTGAGCTTGAGAACCTTGCTGAGTTGAAGGAGCTTGAGTAGCAGTTTGTTGACTAGCTGCCTGTTGATTAGACACTTCTTGGCCTTGTCTTTGCTCTGGTGCAGGTGTCGCAGTTGCTGCAGACTGGTCAGTAGATGATTTGGTCTTTTCAGATGAAGCTGAACTTGAGGACTTCTGAGTTTTACTTTCTTTGCTAGAAGAAGCTGCTTTTGAGCTTGATGATTGGCTTGTCTTAACAGAACTGCTTGCTTGAGTTGTTTCCTTTTTATTTCCACAAGCTCCTAATAGCAAGGTAGAAGCCAATACAGTTGCTGCCATCAATTTGATATAGGTTTTCTTTTTCATTTTTCTACTCCTTTGTAATGTTTTAGAAATATAAAGAAATCTTTTTGTAATATAATTGTAACATTTGGCTTTAAATATGTCAACAATTTATCTAAACTATTTTAAAAATCTTAAATACTTTAGATACATTTACTCCTCCTACTCTTCTATTCGTAATAAAACAGAAAAACAGGAGATTTTTCTTTTAAAATTTGAATTTGTTTTTGTGTAATCGCTTGCATTGTATTAGACAAAGGAATATAATAACATTGAAATAGAATATAGGAGGTGTAGACTTATGTTAAGCAAATATTACAAGTATCTTCCTTGGTTGATTTTGGGAGCTTTCTGGTCTTATCAGTCCGCAATTCGCTACGCTCAGACTACATTTGATGTCTTCTATCTGACGACAGTCTTTATGATTTTCTATATAGCTTTGTTATTCCTACACGAAAAATATCTCAAGTATCTATACAAAGACTTTTTTACTCACCTGTTGAGCAATTCTAAGAAAGATAGCCACCCATAAAATCAGTCACAACACAAAACCATCTCATGATGGTAGATAAAGAGGTCAGGAACTTTGTCCCGACCTCGTTTTTTATTTCAATCGATAGGTTTTTCTTGGTTTCTTTTTAGGCACTCGTTTGAGTCCGACTTCTTCTACATATTCTCCGTATTTTACGAGAAAGTTATTGCTGACGATTGGACGACCGGGGTTGATAAGATTGACCAGTTCAGTTCCTTCGTAGACAGTGAACTCCTCCTCCAGCAGATAAAGGAAGGTCGGATTCCAGTCGAGACGGCCTTGGATTCGTTTGATGGATTCTTGGATAATGGCATAATGGTCAAAAGCGAAGGCTTGCTCCTCCAACTCTACTCCCTTTAAGAAGCACTTGCCTGTCTGAAAATCGACATCTACGAAAACGACATCCTTGGCATCGTCTCCTGCTTGAACAAGTTCTAATGCACGACTAGGCAGATAAACCAAGTGGGCAATGGTCACTGTCCAGCCCCGTGGGTCACGGCCGGGGGTCGATACGGTCATCAATTGCTCGATTTTTTCCAAAGGAAGATCGAGATTGACTTCTTCTCTCACCTCGCGCTGACAGGCATGCGCAGCATCTTCGCCCTTGTCCATAAATCCTCCAACTAAGGCCAAACAATTTTGATATGGATGAGCCTTGCGACGAATTAATAAAAGCTTGATTTTTCCTTCTACAAAGCAATATGCTACCATATCCACCGTCACACTTGGTTTTTCGTATTGAGGGAGTTCTTGCTTGTAGTACCAGTCTAAAAATTCTTCCTGACTGGCATGAATTTCAAAATATTCTTTTTCTGTCATCCCAGCTGGAATCATCGTGTCAGTCATGTTAAGCCTCCTTACGAACTGCCTTAGTCCATTGGTACCAACCTACTAGACTATTGAGTGTGTAGACCCAGTACATCCCTTGAATATGGATATTTTCACCCCACCAAAGGTAGATACTAAAGAGATTAGTTGCAATCCAGAAAACCCATTGCTCACGGTAGAGACGTGTCATCAAGAGCTGGCCAACACCATTGGTCGCATCGGTAACACTATCACGGAAAGGGCGAGCACTATGGATACTTTGGTAAGCCAAGCCCATACCAATCCAAATGATAGCAGTCAAGGCTAAGTACTTGAGCCAGTCAAGCACAGATAATTTCTTAGCTTCAAAGTGAGATTCTTCTACTTTTCCTTGATCATTGATACGGTTGGACAGCCAAGCATAGAGGCCAATCGGCTGCATGACAAAGAAGTAAACGGTCGTCAAAACTTCACCATAAAAAGTCGCATTCATAGCCAAAACCAAATAGATAGCAGAGTTAATGGCCCCAAAGAGATAATTGCTTGCACGCCCTTCTGCTACCAAGATAACACAGACAATCCCAGTCCAAGATGCAAACAAGCTCATCCAGTCATGACTTTCTGTATTTTGAGTGAACTCTAAGATCAAGGGAACACTCGACAAGACGATGAGATACAACCACTGGAAAAGACTACGGCCGACAAAAAGATCTTTCCAGAGCAGGTACATGATTCCTGCAAAACCGATCTTGCGGGCTTCCGCATGGACATTTTTAAAGTTTTCGATAAATTGTGTGATTTTTTCAGTTAGTTTTTTCATAATTTTCTCCTAATCTGCTTGGTAAATGGCATCAATAGCCACTTTTGCTGCTTCATAATTTCCTAGATAATCCTCTGCTAGATAAACTAGTGGAATGGTGGTTAAATATCGCTCTCTCATCTGGTCCAAATGCTGGGAAAAACTATGACGAATATGGTCTTCTGCCATGGTCATATCTCTAAACCCATCATTGATATAGGAGCCGATAGGTTGCACAAAGAGAATCAAGTCCCATTTTTCCTTAGCCAAGATCGAGACAAAGAGATTGTCAAAGGTTTCTCCTGATAAGTCCCCTTGGTCCTCAGTCTCCATGTAATAATCATAGTAGCCTTTGGTTACTAAAGAGTTTGTGTCAGCAATCACTAGACCTCGATTGGCATTGCTATCGATTAACTTAGATGTCTGATCATACTGTCCCAAAAGAAGATAATAGTAATCTTTTGGAGTCAATTCATCGTCGCGGACATTGTTTTTAATCTGGTACTCACGTGCGTATTCCAGACTGACAGGTGCATCGTAATACCTAGCCAAATCCTTAGCAAGAGTGGTCTTCCCATTGCTGGCACTTCCCATAATCAACACTTTCTTTGTAAACTGACGTCGGAAGGGTTGAGCAATATATTTCCAATATTTGCTTGGATTTTCTCGAATCATAGTCGCTGAGATACCAAACTTTCTTTCTTGCAAGACAGTCTCAAAGCCACGATTTGATAATTCTTGCTGGTAGTCTGCTTCTCCCACAAAGAAAATTAGTTCTTGCTGGGTTTCATCATAGGAAATCTCTGCAAACATTTGGTCCAACCACTCCTGCCAGCCCATAGGGTAACGGGGAAGATTGGTTTCGTCTAACTTGCAAACGGAGGTCAACTCGTCATCACGAAAGGCCTCTCGAATATAGCGAAATCTCTTTTGAAGAGTTAAGCCTACCTGCTCCCCTCGGTCTCCCTCATAGCCTGAAACGACAACCCAGACCTGGTCACACTGCCGCTTCGCTCGCTGAATCAGATCGATATGTCCTTGATGAAGTGGAGCAAAGGTTCCAAATACCACTGCTGTTTTCTTTTTCATAAACCTATAGCCTTTTTATATTTTTTGATATTTTTCTCTATGTTTTTATTATAAACTATATTTTTGTTTTGTCAATAGTTTTTTATTGTTTTTTATAAAAAAGTAGCAAAAAAGAATCAGGATCACTCCTAATTCTCCATTTTTAAGCAATATCAAATTTTAATTGACCAGCTTTGACACCAATCTTAAGTGTCTTACCTGCCACTAGTTCTCCCTTGAGAAGAAGTTCTGCCAACTTGTCTTCCACTTCTGTTTGTAGGGTTCTGCGAAGTGGACGAGCTCCCATCTCTGGATCATATCCTTGATTTGCCAATAATTTCAGTGCTGAAGCTTGTAATTTCAAGTCAATACCTTTTTCAGCCAAACTTGCCACTAAAGGTTTGACCATAATCTTCACTACTTCCTGCATATGGTCGCTAGAAAGGCTATGGAAGACCACCTTTTCATCAATACGGTTAATAAATTCAGGTCTATAAGCCTTTTTCAACTCTTCAAACATGCGTTTTTCCATATTTTCCTGGTCAAAACGAATATCCTTAGCCCCAAATCCGACGGTCTTGTCATCCCGAAGGGCTGTCGCACCAAGATTTGACGTCATGATGATAATGGTATTTGAAAAGTCGACCTTGCGTCCCTTGCTATCTGTCAAGACACCGTCATCCAGAACCTGCAAGAGAACATTAAAGATATCTGGGTGGGCCTTCTCTACCTCGTCAAAGAGGAGAACGGAATAGGGTTTGTTGCGAACTTTCTCGGTCAACTCCCCACCTTCTTCATAACCCACATAGCCCGGAGGAGCTCCATTAAGACGGCTAGCTGCGAATTTCTCCATATACTCACTCATATCAAAGCGGATAAGGGCTGATTCGTCGTCAAAAAGAACTTCTGCCAAAACCTTGGCCAATTCGGTCTTACCGACACCTGTAGGTCCTAGGAACATAAAGGAACCAATCGGACGCTTGTGACTGCGAATCCCTGACTGGTTGCGGCGAATCGCACGGCTAATGCTTGAAACAGCTTGATCTTGACCGATGACACGTTTGTGCAGTTCAGCTTCCAAGTTTAAGTATTTCTTAGCATCAGTCTGAGTCAGTTTTTGAACGGGGATACCTGACAAGCGACTCAAGGTGGTCAAAATATCAGACTCTGTCACCAAGTCTTTATAAACAGGCACTTCCTCTTCTTTTGCAATTAGCTGAGCTGCCTGTTCCCACTTACCATCCATCAAGGCCTTGTCAGCTGGACTCAAACCTGAATCGTCTGCTTTTACATGCTTAGCCTTATTTTGCACTGTTGCTGCTGCCTCATCCAAGAGGTCGATAGCAGAATCTGGTAAGTGACGGCTAGTCAAGTAACGATGAGCCATCTTGACCGCTGTTTCAACCGCTTCATCTGTGATTTGCACACGGTGATGTTTCTCATAAGTCACCTTCAAACCTTGCAAAATAGTCATACTGTCTGCCACACTTGGTTCTTCAATCGTCACTTTAGCGAAACGACGAGAAAGGGCCGCATCTTTTTCGATATGTTTTTGATATTCTTCCTGAGTAGTCGCACCAACCGTTCTCAAAGTTCCACGCGCTAAGGCTGGCTTCAAGATATTGGCCGCATCTAGAGTTGAGTCAATCCCACTACCAGAACCCATGATGGTATGAAGTTCATCGATAAAGAGGATTACTTGGCCATCTTCTTCAATATCCTTGATGATATTGTTCATGCGTTCTTCAAAGTCACCACGGAAACGTGTCCCTGCAACAACATTCATCAAATCAAGCTCTAACACGCGCATCTTAGCCATTTCTGCAGGTACATCACCACTAGCAATACGCTGGGCAAGCCCAAGCGCCAGAGCTGTTTTCCCGACACCAGCATCCCCAACCAAGACAGGATTATTCTTTGTCTTCCGACTCAAGATTTGAATCATACGCGAGATTTCCTTGTCCCGACCGATGACTGGCTCCAACTTGCCAGAACGCGCTTGCTCTGTCAAATCATGCGTATAGTCCTCAAGACCACCGCTCGGAGTCTGGGGCATGCCCATCATATTAGCCATAGAATTTTGCTTGTCAGCTACTGTACGATGACGTTGGCGTAAAGCCTTGAGGTCTTCTCGAGTCCAGCCTGCCCGTTCTTCTAAATTTCGACGAAGGGCAGCAATCTTAACCTGATCTTTCTTGTCTTCATAAGAAAAACCAGCCCTCTCCAAGATACGAGTCGCCAAGGCATTGCCATCATGTAAAATCGCATAAAGGACGTGCTCCGTCCCTAGCACCTTAGAATGGACCACTGACGCCACATATTCCGCTTCATCAAAAAGAACCTGCAAACGATGAGAAAACGGCAATTCCGTGA
This sequence comes from Streptococcus gwangjuense, assembly GCF_003627155.1. Lineage (NCBI taxonomy): Bacteria > Bacillati > Bacillota > Bacilli > Lactobacillales > Streptococcaceae > Streptococcus > Streptococcus gwangjuensis. The sequence continues at coordinate 1,846,325 of NZ_CP032621.1, read as the reverse complement.
AGGTTTCATCCTGGCTATAGTCCGTTTCAGTCAGTTCCAAAGCGACTTCTTCTAAACGATCCATCTCATATGGATAATCATTTAAAGTTGCCCCTGCCACACTATAACTGTGATTGGACATGGCAATCAACAAGTGCCAAGACTCTAGATAACGAGCTCCAAAATGGCCAGCAACCATGTAGGCACTTTCGATACATTCATTCAATGCTTTTGAATAGTTCATCTTACTTCCCTTTTCTATCTACCTCTTGTATGACCTGTCGTAGCATGTTTGCACGAAGGACTGGAGCTTCTTCTCCTAGAACGCGATCCAAAGCTACTGATACTAGCAAATTCATCTCCTGCTTGGTCATCAATTCCTGCTCAACCAAAAGCTGTAGAATATCCTCATAAATTTCTTGACTAATCCGCTCACCAATTGAGTAAAGCAGCTCCTTGAGCATTTCATGATGACTAGAAAACTCAATCCGTCCTATACGAATATAGCCTCCGCCACCACGCTTACTTTCAACCAAGTAGCCTCTACTTTCCGTAAAGCGTGTCTTGATCACGTAGTTAATCTGACTAGGAACAACCTGAAAGGTATCTGCCAACTGACTCCGTTGCAACTCCACAATTCCAGATTGATCTAAAATCGCCTTGATGTAGGCCTCAATATGATCCGATGTATTTTTAAATCTCATTACAAACCCACCTCTCTCTTTAAACCTTGACTATCTTTGACTATTATACCGAAATTTTCTCATTTTTAAAAGAAAAAGGGCGCTGGTAAAGGATAATCTTCACCAACTCCCCATTTTTCTACTTATCTAAGCCTAATTCTGCCAAGATTTGACGTTTGTAGGCAATCTTTTGGACTTCCTTGTCCTCACCTTCAGACCAATCTAATTTAATTTCTGAAACAATCTGCCCAGGTCGATTTTTCAAGATATAGATGCGGTCGCTAAGATTGATGGCCTCCTCGATACTGTGGGTAATAATCAATGTCGTCAATTGCAACTGCTTGTGAATCTCAAGGTACCAAGCGTGTAGTTCCATCTTGGTCATCTCATCCAAGGCGCTAAAGGCTTCATCTAAGAGAAAGAGCTTGTGACCGAAAAGATAGGTACGAAGTAAGGCCACACGCTGGCGCATCCCACCACTGAGTTCATGAGGGTATTTATCTCTTACAGCTGTCAACTGGAAAGTCGCAAGAATTTCATCTGCGCGAGCAATAGCTTCTGCCTTATCCACCTTTTGAATCAAGAGGGGAAGAATGATATTACCAAGCACCGTCTTGTGCTCCAAGAGCAGATCCTTTTGCAACATATAACTCACGCGGCCCTTGGGATTCTCCTCCCCATCAAGGACAATTCTCCCTGACTGAACTTCTAAAATCCCAGCGATTAGATTAAAGAGGGTGGTCTTTCCTACACCACTTGGGCCTAAGATAGAAACCACTTCTCCTGAAGTCACCTGCAGGTTGATATCCTCTAAAATCCTCTCCTCGCCATAAGCATAACTGACGTGTTCTAGTCTAATTTCTGTCATTATTTCACAAATTCATTGGTAAAGCCTTTGTCTGTCAAGTCTTCTTTAAGGATACCATTTTCTTTATCCCATTTGTAGAAGGCATTCCAGCGAGCTGCATCAAATTGACCCCATTTTTCCTTGTCGCTTGCGTATTCTTTTGACAAGTATTTTTGAGATTCGATGACAAAGTCACGTTTTTCCTTGAGTTCAGGTGCATTTTTGATGAGGATATCAGCTGCTTCCTCTGGATGCTCCATAGCATATTGGTAGCCTTTTTTGATGGCTTGGATGACTTTGCGAGCTTCTTCTTTGTTGTCTTTAAGGTAGTCGTTGTTTGCGATGATAACTGGTGAGTAGTAGTCAAACTCCTTGACATAGTCTTTCAAGTACATGAAGTTAGCCTCTACGCCTTGAGATTTTGCAAGAATTCCATCCCATCCATAGTAGATCCAAGCAGTGTCAAATACTCCATTGGCAATCGGTGTAATCGAGTTTGAGTCGTTGTTTGGTACTTTTTCTACTTTTTCAAAGTCTCCACCTTGAGATTCTACTAAGGTTTTCAACATAGCAAGTTCAGTTGGGTCATTCCAAGTTCCGTATTTCTTACCAACCAAGTCTTTTGGACTAGCTACATTGTCAGATTTACGAGAGATAATTCCTGATGTATTGTGTTCTACGATAGCGGCAACGGCAGTAATTCCTGCACCTTTTTCCAATTTCTTAGCCATGTAGTCTTGGAAATACACTGCAAATGGTGCCTTTCCGTTAATAACCAAGTCAGAAGAACTTTCTTCTGGTGGCAATTTCAAATCAACATCCACTCCAGCTTCTTTGAAATAGCCTTTTTCTTTAGCAACATAAAGCCCTGTGTGGTTGGTATTTGGTGTCCAGTCTAGGATAAAGTCGATCTTCTTGAGTTCTGCTTCTTTGTTGTCCTTAGAAGCAGTTCCTTGGCCACAGGCCACAAGCACAACAGCTACAAGAGCTGTCACAAGCGTTAAAAACACTTTCCATGTTTTCTTCATTTTCTTTCCTCTTTTCTTTTTCAAAAACATTCTAATGCTACGAACGTTTCCATTTAATAACATATTTCTCGCTGATATCGACCAGCTTCATACCAAGAAGACTGATAATCGATACCAAAATAATAATAGCAAACATGGTATCATACTGAAACAGTTTCTTGGACTGAATCATGTAGACACCTAGTCCTTCAAAACCTCCCAACCACTCAGATACCACGGTTGTGATAAAAGCGTAGGATACACTGACTCTCAGACCTGCATAAAAGTAAGGCAGGCTGACTGGGATTTTAAAATGCCACAGGATTTGCCAAGGTTTGGCCCGCATCAGACTAAACAAGGTCAGCATATCCTTGTCACAATGCCTAAAACCGTCCAAAATACTTACGATGATAGGAAAAGTTGTCGTTAAGATAATCAAGACAATCTTGGGTAAAATCCCATAACCGAGCCACAAGACCAGAATAGGGGCTATGGCAATGGTCGGGATAGTCTGAACGACCACCATCATAGGGTAAATCAGGTCATTAAGCCAAGTCAAACTGTCCATAAGTACAGCCATGAGACAGGCAATCAAAACTCCCAGAACCAGCCCCAGTAAAGCCACTCTCAAGGTAGCCCAGCTATGGTGCCAGAGAAATTCTCTATCACGAACAAAGGCCTGGAGAATTTCAAGAGGTGTAGGCAGGATAAACTTGGGGAGAAGTTTAAGAAAACCTGCTACCTGCCAGATTGACAAGACTCCTAGAAAGCCCAAAAGACTAATCTGTCGCCTCAGTATACTTTTCAAGTTTCTCATCAATACTTAAAATCTCTCCTACATTTATTTTGACATTAGCAAAGATATTGTCTGCCTCCTGCCCTGCCACTTCCAGCGCTTCTTTGAGAATGCGCATAAGCTCATCAAACTCCCCTTCCAAGACCGTTTCAAATGGTGTCACCACCATAGTCACTTCTTGAGCTTTCAGATAGGCAATGACCTGATCAATAACAGCAATCCGATCAATCCCCTGTGATAGGGGTAAAACTTGCAAGGCAATGCTTGCTTTCATAAGAACCTCCTCTTCTCGTTTTCCTTTGACAAAAAGAAAAACCTTTACCATATATGGAAAAGGTGCAGAATAGACTAAGTATTGTTCCCTACGCTGGCATTACCCAGATCAAGTGCGGTCGAAGCTTAACGCTTCCTCTCAGACTGTACACAGACTCCCATATATTATATGGACATATGATAGCGCAAAACCAAAAAAATGTCAAGGAAACTGCTTACAGAAAAACATGAAAAAGAGTTTGAAAACAAGTGCTTCAAACTCTACATAACTTTTTTATTTAGCCTCGTACCAGGTTGCCCCTTCATTCTCATCTGCGATGAGGGGAACACTGAGTTGAATGGCTTCTTCCATAGTTTGTTTCACTAATTTTTTCATCTCTGCTAATTCAGATTTAGGAACTTCAAGGACAATTTCATCGTGAACTTGTAGAAGCATCTTAGTCTGATAACCACCTGCAACTAAGGCTTTATCCAGCTGAATCATGGCAATCTTGAGAATATCTGCCGCCGAACCCTGAATAGGAGAGTTGATAGCTGTCCGCTCCGCAAAACCACGAATGTTGAAGTTGCGCGAATTGATATCTGGCAACTCACGACGACGCTTGAAGAGGGTCTCCACATAGCCCTTATCACGCGCCTCACGCACCACTTCATCCATGTAGTTTTTAATACCTGGGAAGCGTTCAAAGTAGGTATCAATGTAGGCTTTGGCTTCCTTACGACTAATGCCCAGATTATTAGACAAGCCAAAGTCTGAAATTCCATAAACCACCCCAAAGTTAACTGCCTTAGCATTGCGACGGTCGTTTGCAGTCACATCCTCAGGACGCTCAATGCCAAAGACCCGCATGGCTGTCGAAGTATGGATATCTGCCCCCTCTTGGAAAGCCTTAATCAAGTGCTCATCCTTAGAAATATGCGCCAAAACACGCAATTCAATCTGTGAATAGTCCGAGCTGAGCAGCACACTATCCTCCCACTCAGGTACAAAAGCCTTACGAATGAGACGGCCCTGCTCCAAACGCACAGGAATGTTTTGCAAGTTTGGATCTACACTAGACAAACGCCCAGTCTGGGTCAAATCCTGCACATAGCGAGTATGAATCTTGCCATCAGCCAAAATCCAGTCCTGCAAGCCAATCACATAAGTCGATTGAATCTTGGCAATCTGACGGTAATCCAGGATTTTCTTAACAATTGGCGCAATAGGAGCCAAGCGTTCCAAGACATCCACCGCAGTCGAGTATCCAGTTTTGGTTTTCTTAGTGTATTCTAGAGGTAGCCCCAATTTTTCAAAGAGAAGCACCCCCAACTGCTTAGGCGAGTTGATATTAAACTCCTCACCAGCCAGTTCGTAAATCTCCTGAGTGAGTTTTTCAATGACAAGCTCATTTTCAGCCTGCATCTCAAGAAGAGTCTCTTTCTTGACCGTAATCCCAGCAATTTCCATCTTAGCAAGGACAAAGGCCAGAGGTTGCTCCATATCATAAAGAAGCTCTAATTGCCCATTTTCGCTGAGTTTTTCAAGCAAAATAGGCTCTGTTTCGACCAAAACTGCAAGCTTACGAGCTAAATGCTCCAAGAATTTCTCACGTTCAGGAAGGGCCTTCTTGACTCCCTTACCATAGAAAGTCTCATCATCAACCAAATAAGTCTGACCATAAAGACTAGCGATGGTCGCAATTTCATTGTCCTCCACAGTCGAAAGGAGGTATTTAGCCAAACGGCTATCAAAAGCAGGCGCCTGCAAATCCACACCAAAACGATGCAAGAGAACTTTAGCCTTCTTAAAGTCATACACTCTCAGAGGTGTTTTTTCTAGAAAGTCCTTGAAAATCGGCTCTTGCAAAAGCTCAAGTTTATCTGTGGCATAGAGCTTATCCCCACAAGACCAGGCAAAACCAACCAAATCGTCCGTATGGTAATTCTCCCCAAAAAGCTCAAAATGGAAGATAGACTCTTCACTCAGCATATCTTGACTAATTTGGTCAACGATAGTAAAGTTCAAACTCTCAGCCACATCAGCTGACGACACATTTAAAGCCTGCTTGAGCTGTTTGAAACCCATCTCATCGTAGAATTTCCCGAGATTTTCAACATCTGGACCGCTATAGACCAAATCCTCCAAACCAATCTCAATCGGTGCCTTGGTATCAATGGTCGCTAGTGTTTTAGACAAAAAGGCCTGTTCCTTATCATTGATAAGATTTTCCTTCATCTTAGAAGCCTTCATCCCATTGATATTCTCATAAATCCCCTCGAGTGAGCCATGCTCCAGCAAGAGCTTGATACCCGTCTTTTCACCAATTTTGGTTACTCCAGGGATATTATCCGACTTATCACCCATGAGCGCCTTGAGATCGATAAACTGCGTCGGTGTAATGCCCATCTTTTCCATAAGATATTCTGGCGTAAAGGCCTCAAACTCAGCCACACCTTTCTTGGAAATTTCAACCACCGTATGCTCATCCGTCAGCTGAATCAAATCCTTGTCCCCACTGACAATGGTAATATCAAAACCATCCTGCTCTGCTAGCTTATCCAATGTCCCAATGATGTCATCAGCCTCATACTGAGCCAACTCATAGTGACGAATCCCCATATGATCCAGCAACTCACGAATGAAGGGAAATTGCTCACGAAACTCATCCGGAGTCTTAGCTCGACCACCCTTATAATCTGCATACATCTCTGTCCGGAAGGTCGTCTTTCCCGCATCAAAAGCCACCAAAATATGACTCGGCTCAACCCGCTCCAACAAATGGCTCAACATCAACTGAAAACCATAAATCGCATTGGTATGCAAACCAGCCGCATTCTTAAAACGGTCCAACTGCTGATAGAGCGCAAAAAACGCCCGAAAAGCAACAGAAGACCCATCAATCAATAATAATTTTTTCTTATCCATACACCCATTATAAAGGAAAGCACCAAAAAATACCATTAGGAAGAGTTCCCTGAGAGAAACTAAGATAATAGTAAAAAGAGAAGGAAGTTACTCCCTCTCTTTCAAACTACGAAATGAATTAGTTTTTACGTTTCACAAATGGAATGGCACCAAGGAACAATCCAAGGAATCCTAATGATGCAACTGCAACATTATCTTTACCACCAGTATTTGGAAGTTCTTTTTTATCTTCTGTTTTTACTGCTGGCGCTTGATAAGTATTATCCTTGTTAGTACCTGCTGTTGTAAGAGTATATTGTGGAACTTCGTTAATTGCTGCTTCTACACTATTAACGCCTCCTGTATATTCTGGAACTTCGTTAATTGCTGCTTCTACACTATTAACGCCTCCTGTATATTCTGGAACTTCGTTAATTGCTGCTTCTACACTATTAACACCTCCTGTATATTCTGGAACTTCGTTAATTGCTGCTTCTACACTATTAACACCTCCTGTATATTCTGGAACTTCGTTAATTGCTGCTTCTACACTATTAACACCTCCTGTATATTCTGGAACTTCGTTAATTGCTGCTTCTACACTATTAACGCCTCCTGTATATTCTGGAGCATCGGCTATAGTAGGAGGTGTTGCATCATTTACCCCACCAGTGAAATCAGATTCATTATCTCCAGAAGGAGAATCACTAGGATTCACACCACCATTAAATTCTGGAGCATTAGGAGCAGTTGGTACTTCGTCAGGTTGTTTAGCATCGTCAGAAGGAGAATCACTAGGATTTACTCCACCATTAAATTCTGGAGCATTAGGAGCAGTTGGTACTTCGTCAGGTTGTTTAGCATCGTCAGAAGGAGCGTCAGCAGGATTTACCCCACCAGTGAATTCTGGAGCATCAGGAACAGTTGGAACTTCATCTGCTTCCTTAGCAGGCTCAGTAGGTGCTTCATCATCACTTACGCCACCACTGAAATCTTTAGGTTCTTCACCTTTAGGAACTTCTTTTAAGTTTTCGATATAACCTAAAGTTGCGTTGTAATCGTCAGTTAGTGTATCGATTGCATTTTTACGCGCTTGTAATGATTCGTTAACTTCGTCAAATTTAGCTTGAGCTTCATCAACAGAAGCTTTAGCAGAAGCGACAGAACCTTCTAGTTTAGTTACAGCATCTTGTAATTTATCGATAACATCTTGATCAGCTTTATTCGTTTTAGCTGTTTCAAGAGCAACTTTAGCTTTTTCTAAGGTTTCTTTTTGTTTATCTAAGGCAGCATTTTTCTCTTCTACTGCCTTAGCTTTTTCAGCAGCATCTGCTTTATCTTTATCAGCTTCTTTAGTTAATTTTTCAATTTTTTCAGCTAAATCATCAGCAATATCTGTAAGTTTTTTAACGATTGGTTTAGAAGCTTCTTTTTTAGCAGCTTCATCAATTTTTTTAGCTTCTTCAGCATCTAATTTTTTAGTTTCATCAACTTTTTCAGGAGCTTTGTTTCTAGTGTTATAGTCGTTTTCTAATTCTTTTAGAATATCTTTAGCAGATAAATCACCTTTTTCAACGGCATCTAGAATAGCTTCTTTACCAATTTCAGCTTTTTTATCAGCTATTGCTTTTTCTTTATCAGTTATACTTGCATCTTTATGGATTTCTGCAATCGCATCTTCTTCAAGTTGATCTAAAGCGTCTTTAAGAGCTGTTTTAGTTTCAGCTTCTTCTTTTTTAGCCTCTTCTTCTTTTTTAACTTCTTCTTCAACTTTAGCTTTTGCTTTTTCAGCTTCTTCTTTAGCTTTGGCTAATTCAGCTTCTGCGTCAGCTTTAGCTTTTTCAGCTTCTTCTTTTTTAGTTTGAGCAGCAGTTACGTCAGCAGCTTCTTTTTCAGCTTTAGCAGTATCTTCCTCAACTTTTTTAGCTTCTTCAGCAACTTTTTTCTCTAATTCAGCAACTTTAGCATCCGCTTCTGCTTTAGCTTCAGCAGCTTTTTCAGCTTCTGTTTTCTCTGCTGGTTTAGCTGGCTCTTCTTCTACTGGTTTAGCTGGCTCGTTCGCTTCTTTTTCTTTAGCAGCTTTCACTTCTTCTAGAGTTTTGTTGTACTCATCAGTAAGTTTGTTTAATTCGTCAGCAACAGCTTTAGTATCTAAAGCAGCTTGATCAAAGTCATTTTGTGCAGCATCACGAGCTGCTTCTGCTTTTTTAGCAACATCTTCTAAAATTTTAACAATTTCTTCAGATGAACCATTTGCTTTTGCTGTTTCAAGAGCTTTTTTAGTTTTTTGTAGAGTTTCATCTCTCTTAGTTAATGTATCAGCTTTTTTATCTTCTTCAGATTTTAATGCATCCGCTTCTTTTTTAAGCTCATCAACATTTTCACCTAAATCATCAGCTTTATCTTGAAGTTTTTCTGATGCAGGACGAGCAGCATCAGCTTTTTCAGCTTTGTCAATCCCAGCTTTAATATCTTCTGGAAGTTGATCTTTAGTTGAAGGGTTAGCTTGAGTTGCACCAGCATCAGCAGTAGCAGCTTGGTCTTTATTTCTTAATTTTTTCTCAGTTTCTTTATTAGCTTCAGCTTTTTCGTTATCATCTGCTAATTCAGCAAGAACATCACCAGCTTTTAAATCACCAGCTTCTACAGCATTTAATAATTCTTCTTTTGCTTTTTTGTCAAGCAATTCGTTATCAGGAATTTGTTTCAAAGCTTCAGTTAAAGTTTCTTTAGCTTCAGCCTCTTCTTTTTTAGCGTCTTCTTCTTTTTTAGCTTCTTCTTTAGCTTTAACATCAGCTTCGGCAGCTTTTTCTTTAGCAGCAGCTAGTTCATCATCAGCAGTTTTTTTAGCTTCTTCAGCTTTAATTTTTGCAGCATCAGCTTCTGCTGCTTCTTTTTTCTCTGCTTCAAGCTTAGTAGTTGCTTCATCAGCTGCAGTAGTTGTCGTATCTACTTTTGCTTGAGCTTCATCAACTTTAGCGTTAGCTTCTTTTTCAGCTTCTTTAGCTTTTTCTACTTCAGTTTTTGGAGTTTCAGCCGCAGGTGTAGGCTGAGAATCTCCAGCAGGTTGAGTAGCTACTGGTTTGCCATCAGCTTTCACGACTGACGGTTGAGATGCAACAAATGCCGCTCCCAAAACAGCAACACTTGCTAAGCTAGTTAAAATCATTTTCTTTTTGTTCATCTTGTGTACCTCTTTTTAAGAATCATATTTATATACATTATAAACCTTTTTTTGAGTGAAATCAAGGTATACATTATATTATATATACTTTGTTATTGATATATTATATTTCAAAAACATGGAAAATTCTCAAGAAAGTAAAGCATATTTTACTAGCTTTCTTTTTTCTTTCTTTTCATTCTTTTCATTTTCTATAGTAAATTATAGTTTTGAATTCAATTCAGATATCTTAATTCTTCATAAAAACTCTATTTTAAACAAAAAAACAGGAGATTTCTCTCCTGTTCAGATTCAATTACTTAAAATTAAACCCACTCACCATTATGATTTACAGTATAACCGTCTACTATTGTATTAACAGCTAGCTCACCTGAAGAGTAAGAATAATACCACTTACCAGAAACTTGATACCAGCCTGTTTTCATTGCCCCTGAACTATCCAGATAATACCAAACCCCATTTTCCTTTAACCATCCTGTCTGCATTTCACCAGATGATTTCAAATAATACCAGGTAGAACCATCTTTCAACCATCCCGTCGCCTTAGAACCATCTGATTTGAAATAATACCAACTACCATTTATTTTCTTCCAACCCACAGTCAATCCATTATTTGAACCATGATTAGATTTATTTACTGATTGATTCTGTGACGAAGTCACTCCCTCCAACTGAATATAACGACGATTTCCACTATACGAAATGTAACTTAACCATTTGTAGCCATCTTTTTCAATCACCTGATCATAATGAACACTCTCACCTGGAGAATAATATGCAAGTGGAGTTGCATTCAATAATGGTTGATCTTTAATAGGAGTCTCCACCTTAAAATAATGAGTTCCTCTCATCAAAGATGACGATTGACTGGTCACAACATGATTGCTTGTCGAATCTTTTGAACTGCTTGGGACTTCTTTAGAATTGCTTGATAAATCTTTAAAATGAATAAAACCGGTCATCTTGTTTGCTTTTACAATTCGTTTATTATAATTACCTTTATAATCATAGTTATATTCCTCAATTTCTATATTATCTCCCATCACATTTGAAACCCAAGCAACATGACCATAACCTCCTGCAGTAGACCAAGCAATAGCTCCAATTGCTGGTTTATTATCGACACGATAACCTTCACGACGAGCACGATAACCCCATTCACCAGCATTACCATAAGCTCCTGGAAGCTCAAAACCATTTACTCCACTCAAGCGAAAAGCAGCAAATGAAGTACACTGACGAGAATACATCCTCCACTTATCAATACTCTGACTCCCATTTTTATAATAAGCAGGATAATCATCTCCACGAGCATAAGAACTGTTTGCATGAACACTTTCTCCAGCCGACAACATCAGCCCTACTACTAAAAAAGGAACAACCTTTTTAACTGACTTTCTAATAGAAAATCCTGACTCTGTTACTTTAAATGGTGAACTTTTCATTCTTCCTCCTTGAAAAATAATATAAATCGAAGATTACCTTCACTTAAACTATTCGGAGAAAAAAGAAAAAGTGAGAAAATTTCTCACTTTAGTCAAGATAATGAATCAAATTCTTTTCTGTAAGGATATCTGAGTAAGTGAAGGATTCAACGTAAACATTAGCTTGTTTATCTCCTTCAACGTTCCCAAATTCAACGATAAATAGGGATGGATAAACCTCAATTAGCTTACCCAATCTATTTTTTTGGCGCTTACGACCATTCTCCAAAGTCATTTCTACGACTTGTCCCTCATGTGCCTTGATTTCTTCTTTTATTTTTTTCATCTTGGCTACATCTGTAAATGCATCTGACATCTTATGCCTCCCTCTTTGAGATACTTGAAAATTTATTGTATTCTTTTTGGAAAATTAATTCCACCGTTCCACGAGCTCCACTACGGTTTTTCTCGATAATAACTTCTACCTTATTATTCGGTATGCCTTCCTCTTCTTCTCCACCACGCTCATAGTAATCGTCGCGATAAAGAAAGGCTACGATATCAGCATCCTGCTCAATAGACCCAGATTCACGAATATCAGACAAGACCGGTCTCTTATCCTGACGTTGTTCTACACCACGAGAAAGCTGACTTAGAGCGATTACTGGAACCTTCAGTTCCTTAGCTAAAATTTTCAACTGACGTGAAATTTCTGAAACCTCTTGTTGACGATTTTCCCGACCAGTTCCCGTGATAAGCTGCAAATAGTCTATCAAAATCAAACCAAGATTACCAGTTTCTTGAGCCAGTTTACGAGAACGAGAACGAATCTCTGTAATCCGAATTCCTGGGGTATCATCGATATAGATACTTGCATTAGCTAGATTCCCTTGAGCAATAGTATATTTTTGCCACTCCTCATCAGTCAATTGACCCGTACGGATAGAATGCGATTCCACCAAACCTTCTGCCGCCAACATACGATCCACTAGACTTTCCGCACCCATTTCCAGTGAAAAAATAGCAACCGTTTTGTCCAACTTAGTCCCAATATTCTGAGCAATATTCAAGGCAAAGGCTGTCTTACCAACCGCCGGACGGGCTGCTAGGATAATCAACTCCTCCTCATGAAGTCCAGTCGTCATATGATCCAGGTCACGATAGCCTGTCGCAATACCTGTAATATCGGTCGTTTGTTGCGAGCGAGCTTCCAGATTTCCAAAGTTGATATTCAACACATCTCTAATGTTCTTAAATCCACTTCGATTAGCATTTTCGCTGACATCAATCAGGCCTTTTTCTGCCTGAGCAATGATTTCATCAGCTGGTTGCGAAGCCTCGTAAGCTTGATTGACAGACTCTGTCAACTTGGCGATTAATCGCCGTAGCATAGCCTTTTCTGCAACAATTTTAGCATAATACTCCGCATTAGCAGAAGTTGGCACAGAATTGACAATCTCAACTAGGTAAGACAGGCCACCAATATTCTGTAAATCACCTTGATTATCCAGAATGGTACGAACCGTTGTTGCATCTATAGCATCGCCACGGTCGGATAAATCAACCATAGCTTGGAAAATCAATCGATGGGCATACTTAAAAAAGTCCCGAGACTCAATATATTCTCGCACAAAAACAAGCTTACTCTCGTCAATAAAGATAGCCCCTAAAACGGATTGCTCAGCTAAGATATCTTGAGGTTGTACTCGTAACTCTTCTACTTCTGCCATCAGACTTCCCTTCCTTTTACAATCTTGTCAAGAAAGTGTAAATTTACCCTTCTTTCACACGAAGATTGATCACACTTGTGATATCTTGATAGATTTTCACTGACACATCAATCAAACCAACCGCCCGAATCGGAGCTTGCACTTGGATATGACGTTTATCAATCTTAATTCCAAATTGCTTTTGCAATTCTTCTGCAATCTTCTTATTCGTAATTGAACCAAAAGTACGGCCATCTGGACCAACTTTTTCAACAAATTCTACAACAGTTTCTTCTGCTTCAAGTTGGGCTTTAATTGCTTTTGCTTCTGCAATCATCTCAGCGTGAGCTTTCTCTTCAGATTTTTGTTTACCACGAAGTTCACCTACAGCTTGAGCAGTCGCTTCTTTGGCTAGATTCTTTTTGATAAGAAAGTTTTGCGCATACCCTGTTGGTACTTCCTTAATTTCGCCTTTTTTTCCTTTTCCTTTAACATCTGCTAAAAAGATTACTTTCATTCTTCTTTCTCCTTTTCCTTTATTTCATTTAATACAATTTCTGTCAGTTTTTCACCTGCTTCTGACAAGGTTGAATCCTTAATTTGAGCTGCTGCCAAATTAAAGTGGCCTCCACCTCCCAGCTCTTCCATAATCCGTTGTACATTCAGCTTACTGCGACTGCGAGCTGAGATAGAGATAAATCCTTGTGTATTCTTCGCAAGAACAAAACTCGCTTCAATACCTGACATAGCTAACATGGCATCTGCTGCCTTACTAATAACAACTGTATCATAACATTTCGAGTCCTTAGCCTCTGCTATTAGTACATCTGAACCTAATTTACGCCCTTGTAAAATCAGTTCATTGACCTCACGATATTCTTCAAAATCTGTCGCAGCAATTTCTTGGATAGCAATACTATCACTTCCTCTCGTTCTGAGATAGCTAGCAACATCAAATGTCCGACTAGTCACTCGTGAGGTGAAATTTTTAGTATCCAACATCATACCAGCCATTAAAACACTTGCTTGCATACGACTCAAACGATTCTTCTTAGAATTCTGGAACTGAATCAATTCCGTTACCAACTCACTGGCACTACTTGCACCACTTTCGATATAAGTGATAACTGCATTATCTGGGAAATCCTGATCCCGTCTGTGGTGGTCGATGACGATGGTTTGGGTAAATAAATCATAAAAATCTTTTGATAAAGTTAAAGCTGTCTTTGAATGGTCTACAAGAATCAACAAAGAACGATTGGTCACCATCCCCATTGCGTCCTTAACAGACAACAACTTTGTAACTCCTTCTTTTTCTAAGAATGAAACAGCTCGTTCAATATCCGGCGACATTTGTTCTTCGTCATAAATAGCATAACTATTTTCAGTCACATTGCTGGCAAACAACTGCATACCTACAGCAGAGCCAAGAGCATCCATATCTAGATTTTTGTGACCAACTACAAAAACCTGATCCACACTACGAACCTTATCTGAAATAGCCGTCATCATAGCACGCGTACGAGTCCGTGTACGTTTGATTGAGGCAGCAGACCCACCACCAAAATAAACTGGATTTTTCGTCTCGTCGTTTTCCTTAACAACCACTTGGTCGCCACCACGCACTTCAGCCAAGTTCAAGTTGAGCAATGCAACTTTCCCTATCTCATCATGATTTCCATCACCATAAGAAAATCCCATACTTAAGGTCAAGGGCAACTGTCTCTGTTTCGACTCTTCTCTGAATGCATCAATAACAGAAAATTTATCATTCATCAAGCCCTCAAGCACCGTGTAGTCCGTAAACAGATAAAAACGATCCATACTTACTCGACGGGAGAACATGGCATGCTTCCCAGCAAATTCTGAAACAAAATTGGCTACAAAACTGTTAATATGACTAATGTCAGACTCCGATGTCGCATCTTCTAAATCGTCATAGTTATCAACGGAAACAATTCCAATAACCGGACGACTCGTCACTAACTCAACAGTCGCTTCGTATTCTCCAGACACATCAAAGAAGTAAAGAACACCAGATACCTTGTCCATATGAACCGAATAGCGAGTCTCACCCAAGGTGGCATAAGAACCTGGATTCCCCACAGACGCCTTTATAATTGTTTGAATTAATGCAACATCAATCTCCCCCACTTCATTAGTCAAAATCAATTCAGCGTAAGGATTGAACCATTCAACTTCACCTGACGATAAGTCTAGTTTAATAACTCCGACAGGCATCTGTTCTAACAAAGTTGTCAAACTATCTTCAGCTTGGTGGTTTACATACTGGATTTGTTCTACTTCACTCTTTGAGTAGTAGTCTCTCTGATGGATGAATAGTAAAATATATGAACCCAAAATAAGTAGCAAAAGAAATAGCGTTACCAGTGTATTCGTTACAAAAACAAGTTGCACAGATAGCACTCCGAACGCCACTATTCCTAATATTAAGGGGAAAATAGGACTTACATAAAATTTTTTCATTCCAAACCTCTTGGCACCCATTATACCATAATAACCACCAAAAAGCGACTTTTTAAAAGTGTAATCAGTAATTCTATCAATTATAAGAAAAAGGAGGTTTACAATTTAGTAAACCTTCCTTTACACATATTGAAATTAAGATTCTTTAACTTCTAACAAGCCAATCTCGCCATCTTCACGACGATAAATCACATTGGTTGTCTGATCTTCAACATCCACATAGATAAAGAAATCATGTCCCAACAAATCCATCTGTAGAATAGCTTCTTCCAAATCCATTGGTTTCAAATCAATTTGTTTTGAACGAACAACTCTTGATTGGACAACATTTGTATCTTCCACCAAAGCATCTGTAAATAATTGACTAGTTGCTACCTTATTTTTATTTTTACGCTCGATTTTTGTTTTATTTTTACGAATCTGACGTTCAATTTTATCGGTTACAAGGTCAATTGAACCATACATATCTTGAGACACATCTTCTGCACGAAGAGTAATTGAGCCAAGCGGAATCGTCACCTCCACTTTAGCCGTTTTTTCACGATACACCTTCAAGTTAACTCGAGCATCCAACTCTTGTTCAGCTTGAAAATACTTTTCGATCTTTTCGAGTTTAGAAACTACATAATCACGAATTGCTTCTGTTACTTCTAGGTTTTCACCACGGATACTATACTTAATCATATGAGTACCTTCTTTCTAAACATTTTTGTTTTTCTGATTTCATTATAACGCTTTCATTTTATTTTTGCAAATTTTTTCCTCATCTTACAAGGGAAAATGTTTTTACATCCTCAGCACCAGCTTCTTCCAACAGTTTCTTCACACGATTTATAGTTGTTCCAGTAGTATAGATATCATCTATAAGTAGGATTTTTTTAGGAATAGTGACTCCACTTTTGACAAAGAAGGGAAGTTCTGTTGCCAAGCGTTCTGAACGATTTTTGGAAGAACTAGCTCGCTCTTCTCTCTTCTCTAGTAAGTCTTGAAAAGAGAACCCTGCTGCTTCAACTAAGCCTTCAACCTGGTTAAATCCCCTCTCGAGCAATCTTTCCGGACTTAGGGGAATTACAACAAATTGATACTCTTTGTACTTTTTTAACTCCTCACTTAAAACTGAAGCAAAGACTTTTCTTAAAAGGAAGTCTCCATCAAACTTATACCGACTGAAAAAATCCTTCATAGCTTGATTGTAAATAAAAATCGCTCTATGACTGACTTCAACTCCTTCTTTACACCAAAATTGACAATCTTGACACTTTGTTGACAATCCTGTTTTCATACAGTTTGGACAGTTCTCTTCTCCAATCCTATCAAAAGTAGAATCACAATCTAAACAAAGACAGGAGGCATCATTCTTCAGAAGTAAAAGACTACTGAAAGTTAAAACAGCCTTCATAGTCTGCCCACATAATAAACACTTCATAGACTCGCCTCCTTATTCATCTGTTGAATTTCCTTAATTGCCTTTTTGATTGAAGCATTTAACCCGTCATGGAAGAAAAGCAAATCTCCTGTCGGTCTATCCATGCTTCGTCCAACTCGTCCACCAATCTGAATCAAACTAGATTTGGTAAACAGACGATGGTTGGCTTCTACTACAAAAACATCCACACAAGGGAAGGTAACTCCACGCTCCAAGATTGTCGTACTGATAAGTATTGTCAGTTCTCCATCTCGAAAAGCTTGCACCTGCTCTAATCGATCTTCCGTAACTGAAGACACAAAACCAATTTTCTCATGCGAAAATTCCTTCTGTAAGACTTCTTTCAATTGCTCCCCTTTCTTAATTTCTGAAGCAAAAATGAGTAACGGATAACCTGTCTTTCTCTGTTTCTCAATATAAAACTTTAACTTTGGTGATAAACGATTCTTATCCAAATAGCGATTAAAATCGGATAACCAGACAGGTTTAGGAATAATCAAAGGATTTCCATGAAACCGTCTAGGCAAACTCAATCGTTTTAATTCTCCGATGCGAACCTTCCTATCTAACTCATCGGTAGAAGTTGCTGTTAAAAAGATTCTCAAGCCATTCTTCTTTACACTATTCTTGACAGCATGGTAAAGCGTAGGGTTGTCAACATAAGGAAAAGCATCTACTTCATCCACTATTAGCAAATCAAAAGCATGATAAAATTTTAACAGCTGATGAGTCGTTGCAACAACTAGTGGTGTTCGAAAATATGGTTCTGATTCTCCGTGTAGTAAAGCTATCTCGCAAGCAAAATCATCTTGCAGTCGCTTATACAGCTCCAAACACACATCGATTCTAGGGCTGGCCAAACAAACTGCACCACCTTCATCAATCACTTTGGCCACAACTTGGTAAATCATCTCTGTCTTTCCAGCTCCTGTTACAGCGTGAACCAAGGTTGGTTCCTGCTTATCTACCGCTTGAATCAATCCCTTTGACACCTTCTCTTGAAAAGGAGTTAATTGACCACGCCATTTAAGAACATCTTGCTTCGGAAAATCCTCCTGTGGGAAATAGTATAAAGCTTGATCACTCCTAATTCGCTTCATAATTAAGCACTCCCGACAATAGTAAGCACCGATGGGCAAATACCATTCATCTAAAATAGCACTATCACAACGTTGACAGAAAAGTTTCCCTTTCTCCTTTCTCATTGCTGGAAGTTTCTCCGCCAACTGACGTTCCTCTTCTGTTAATTCATTCTCCGTAAACAACCGACCGAGATAATTTGGATTTACTTTCATACTTCTTTATTCGTAAAAACCTAGCGCTTTAGATAATTTTTTAGTACAATTAAATCATGGAATTTAGAACAATTAAAGAGGACGGACAAGTCCTAGAAGAAATCAAAAAATCCCGCTTTATCTGTCATGCCAAGCGTGTTTATAGCGAAGAAGAGGCTCGTGACTTCATTACTGCCATCAAAAAAGAACACTACAAAGCTACGCATAACTGCTCTGCCTTCATTATTGGGGAACATAGTGAAATCAAACGGACAAGTGATGATGGTGAACCCAGTGGTACTGCTGGCGTTCCCATGCTTGGGGTACTAGAAAATCACAATCTTACTAATGTCTGTGTAGTAGTGACACGCTACTTTGGAGGCATTAAGCTAGGCGCTGGAGGATTGATTCGTGCTTACGCCGGCAGTGTTGCCTTAGCTGTCAAAGAAATTGGCATCATTGAAATAAAGGAACAAGCTGGCATTGCTATTCAAATGTCTTACGCTCAGTACCAAGAGTACAGTAACTTCCTTAAGGAACATGATCTCATGGAACTTGAGACAAACTTTACAGATCAAGTCGATACAATGATTTATGTTGATAAAGAAGAAAAAGAAAATATTAAAGCTGCACTTGTAGAGTTTTTTAATGGAAAAGTCACTTTAACTGATCAAGGTTTACGAGAAGTTGAAGTTCCTGTAAACTTAGTGTAAACAAAGGAGAAAAATATGGCATTTGGTAAATTCATTCAAGGACTCGCTGGTAACTTTAGCGAGCAAAACAAAGAAACTCTTATCAAAGAATATGGACAATATCTACTAGAAAATGAAGAAATTCAAAGTGGATATAAACTGATTCGTGACTCAATTATATTTACAAATATACGTATTATCTTTACAGATAAACAAGGTGCTACCGGTCGTAAGATGTCTATTAAATCAATCTTTTTGATGAACATTGTTAACGTTGAAATGGAAACTGCTGGAGCAGGTATAGATGATAGTGAAATTACTATTACTTATTTAGAAAATGTCTTTCTAAAAGCACATAATGAGCATTTTAATGCTCATAAATTTGAATTCCCTAAGAAAACGGATATCATTCCACTTTACACCTATTTATTAGAATTAGCTTATCACAATCGCTTGAAAATTAACGGCTTAGACCTTTGATATAAAAAAATCCTATCACTTCGATAGGATTTCTATATTTTACAAATGGTATAGATAGCGTTATACTAGAAATATCTTATACAAAGAGGTATTCATATGTCTATTTATAACAACATTACTGAATTAATCGGTCAAACTCCGATTGTTAAACTCAACAACATCGTGCCAGAAGGGGCTGCTGACGTCTATGTAAAGCTTGAAGCATTCAACCCTGGTTCTTCTGTAAAAGATCGTATTGCTCTTAGCATGATTGAAAAAGCTGAACAAGACGGTATTCTGAAACCTGGTTCTACTATTGTTGAAGCAACAAGTGGAAACACTGGTATTGGACTTTCATGGGTAGGTGCTGCTAAAGGGTATAAAGTCGTCATCGTTATGCCTGAAACTATGAGTGTAGAGCGACGTAAGATTATCCAAGCTTATGGCGCTGAACTCGTCCTAACTCCTGGAAGCGAGGGAATGAAAGGTGCTATTGCTAAGGCTCAAGAAATCGCTGCTGAACGTGATGGTTTCCTTCCTCTTCAATTTGACAATCCAGCTAATCCAGAAGTACACGAAAGAACAACAGGAGCTGAAATACTAGCTGCTTTCGGTAAAGATGGACTAGATGCCTTTGTTGCTGGAGTGGGTACCGGTGGAACGATTTCTGGTGTTTCTCATGCACTCAAATCAGCAAATTCTAACATTCAAGTTTTTGCAGTAGAGGCAGACGAATCTGCTATTCTATCTGGTGAAAAACCTGGACCACACAAAATTCAAGGTATCTCAGCTGGATTTATTCCTGATACACTGGATACAAAGGCTTATGATGGTATCGTTCGTGTAACGTCAGACGATGCTCTAGCACTCGGCCGTGAAATTGGTGGAAAAGAAGGTTTCCTTGTAGGGATTTCTTCAGCTGCAGCTATCTACGGAGCAATTGAAGTTGCCAAGAAATTAGGTACAGGTAAGAAAGTCCTTGCTCTAGCACCAGATAACGGTGAACGTTATCTCTCTACAGCACTCTATGAATTTGAAGTGTAGTCTCCTAAATACACTTGGCCCTTATTATAGGGCTTTTTATTTATACCTTAAAAGTAGGAACATCTCCCTATAAAGATTGACTGCATAGAAAAAAGGAAGCAATTTAGCTTCCTTCCTTTTTATTATTAGTTATTCAAGGCTGCTGCCATTGTAGCTGCAACTTCAGCTTCGAAGTCGTTTGCAGCTTTTTCGATACCTTCACCAACTTCAAAGCGAGCGAACTCAACTACTGAAGCGTTAACTGATTCAAGATATGCTTCAACTGTCTTGCTGTCATCCATGATGTATACTTGTGCAAGAAGTGTGTAAGCTTGGTCAACTTTAGTGTTGTCAAGCATGAAGCGATCCATTTTACCTGGGATGATTTTGTCCCAGATTTTTTCTGGTTTACCTTCTGCAGCCAATTCAGCTTTGATGTCAGCTTCAGCTTGGGCAATCACTTCATCAGTCAATTGTGATTTCGATCCATACTTCAAGTGTGGAAGAGCTGGTTTGTTAACCATTGCACGACTTTCGTTATCTTGGTCGATAACGTGGTTCAATTGTGCCAACTCATCTTTAACGAATTGCTCATCCAATTCTTTGTAAGAAAGAACTGTTGGTTTCATCGCTGCGATGTGCATTGACAATTGTTTAGCAAGCGCTTCATCTCCACCTTCAACAACTGAAATAACACCGATACGTCCACCGTTATGTTGGTAAGCTCCAAAGTGTTGTGCATCTGTTTTTTCAATCAATGCAAAGCGACGGAATGAGATTTTTTCTCCGATAGTTGCTGTTGCAGATACGTATGCAGCTTCAAGAGTTTCACCTGAAGGCATTGTCAAAGCAAGTGCTTCTTCATTATTTGCAGGTTTTCCTTCAGCAATAACTTTAGCTGTAGTATTTACCAATTCAACGAATTGAGCGTTTTTCGCAACGAAGTCAGTTTCAGCGTTTACTTCAATAACCGCTGCAACATTACCGTTAACATAAACACCAGTCAAACCTTCTGCAGCAACACGGTCAGCTTTCTTAGCTGCCTTAGCCATACCTTTTTCACGAAGCAATTCAATCGCTTTTTCGATGTCACCGTCTGTTTCTACAAGCGCTTTTTTAGCGTCCATAACACCGGCACCAGATTTTTCACGCAACTCTTTTACAAGTTTAGCTGTAATTTCTGCCATTTTTATTCTCCTATATTTTTAAAAATAGGAGAGCCGGGCTAAGCCCCGCCCTCCTAGGTAATTACTATTTATATAAATTAAGCGTTGTCGCCTTCTACAACTTCAACGATTTCTTCGATTGAATCTGCTTGAGCTTCTGAAGCTACAAATTCTGCTTCAACTGCTACTGCATCTTCACCTTGACGTCCTTCAATGATAGCGTCAGCCAATTTAGCTGTGATCAATTTAACAGCGCGGATAGCATCATCGTTAGCTGGGATGATTACATCGATATCATCTGGATCAGTGTTTGTGTCAACCATCGCTACAACTGGGATTCCCAATTTCTTAGCTTCTTTAACAGCAATTTGCTCTTTATGTGGGTCAACTACGTACATAACATCTGGGATACGAGGCATATCTTCGATACCACCCAAGAATTTTTCAAGACGTGCACGTTGTTTGTTAAGAAGTGCAACTTCTTTCTTAGGAAGAACTTCGAAAGTTCCATCTTCTTCCATACGTTTGATTTCTTTCAAACGAGCGATACGTTTTTGGATTGTTCCCCAGTTTGTAAGAGTTCCACCCAACCAACGGTGGTTAATAAAGTATTGACCTGAACGTACTGCTTCTTCAGCAACTGCATCAGCTGCTTGTTTCTTAGTACCAACAAACAATACAACTGCATCGTTAGCTGCTGCATCACGCATGAAATCGTAAGCTTGGTCAGCGTATTTTACAGTTTGTTGCAAGTCGATAACGTGAATTCCGTTACGTTCGGTGAAGATGTACTTAGCCATCTTAGGGTTCCAGCGACGAGTTTGGTGACCAAAGTGTACACCAGCCTCAAGAAGTTGTTTCATTGAAATTACTGCCATGAGTATTTCTCCTTTTTGTTTTTTTCCTCTTCTTGACTTCAACTCGCAAAACGACCCAAGGGCAACTGTTTCACAATTCATCAAGAATGAGTATTATCGTTCACACGACAAGTTTCATTTTACCATACTTTTTTAATATTTTCAAGTCATTTTAGTAGATTTTTAAAGTAGGTAATTTCTGCTAACTTTCCAACATATACTGCTGGGATGCTCTAATAGCTAAATTTTTTTAAATTTAATATAGTGGCAAAATAATTAGTTTGTCTTATCTACTTCTAAGTTTCTTACGAATTTTATAAGCTAGATTAAACAAAAAATATAATGAACTAGTTGGATAATTAAACTCACCAGCAAATTCCTCGATAGTAGGATTAAACTTGGATTTAAAGCTAATTAACCCACCCTCTAAATTGTTTTCAATTCCACCCATATTATGAGTCTCAGCCCCTCGTTCAAAAGAATGTTGTGCTGTCTCAAACCATGTAGGAATAGCAGGTTGATAGTGTCTAAATTCTTCATTCATTCCAGCATATAAGTTCTCAGAAGTTTTCCCAAATTCGATAGTTAAAGTACCAGACAATGGGACAATACTATCCCCTCTGTCAATATGGTTCTTAAGAAAAGAAATTTCTTCCTTTAATCGTTTTCTCTCTTGCTGATTCTCTTTTATTTTACCTTCTTTCGTTTTATCTGTAAACTTCTGCTCTGTTTTTAGATTCTTTTCGAATTGTTGCTCAACTTCTTTCAGTCTATTAGGTAGATCTAAATAGCTCAGTGTGATAAAGGAGTGATCAGGATAAGTATCCAGTAACTTCTGATAATAATCTTTGCCTCGTAAACTGATATTCTTGCGAGACTCTGTTTTCTTCATTAAAAATGAAAATTCATCTAATAAATCAAGTCCACCAAATTTTACTTCTAATCCTTTATTTCTTGCAGTTCGGATGGCCTGTCTAGTAGACTTAGAAAGTTGATCCAGTGAGAAATTTTCTTTATGAATATTAGCTTGAAAACGTGGTTGTATATTTTCTGCCATATCCTTTGTTAAGCCTGTCCAATAAACTTTATTTTTTTTCAGTTCTTCGACAATTGCTAAAGTCATAGAATTTTGGACAGTTTCTTGGTCAATAAGACCTCTACTTATAAATAAACTTGGGTCAAATTTAACCATTATTGCATGGCTTTTTTTAGCAAGTTTTTTCAACGTTAAAAGAACAAATTTTAGAAGTTCTTTATCTTCATAGTCAATTACTGGACCTCGTGGAATATAAAACATAGAAAGTCCTAATGGTAGCGGCTGAATTAAGATATTTGCTACTCCAACTAATTGATTATCTTTATAAAAGCCAACTCTCTCGTTCCCCCAAGTATCCTTTATCTTGGACCAATCACTACTCTGCAATAAATTTCCTTGAGGATGATTTTCTAAAAATAAATCCCACTCTTTAGCATCAACATTTATTTTATACCTAAACATAACTTCAACACCGACTCCCTTAGAAACCATTTTTTATTAACATGCTACACTCGTACTAAATCTCTACATTTCATTTTACTTTAATTAAATAATTATAAAAATAGAAAATAAATTCAAGTAATTATATAATGAAATTAATTTTTCCAGCACTATACAAAGGGTGAGATTAATAAGATCTCACCCTTTGTATAGTAATAATCAGTATATTAGTTTGGATAAATGTATCTTACAGTACCTCTTGATGCTGTCGGATTAAACCATCCACGATAATTTCCGATTGGTTGAGTTCCACTTCCATCATAGTTACACTCAGAAACTTGAATACGAGTTGATGATTCAACTGCTGTAACAACTGCTACGTGACCGTATCCTCCATCATCCCAACATGCAATCGCGCCAACTTGTGGTGTAGAACCTGTACGGAAACCTGCAGCTGCTGCACTTGCAGCCCATTGACCGCCATTACCCCAGTAATCACCAGCCCATGGTGCTAAAGTTTTTACTCCCCATGTACATTGACCTACAGGATAGCTTGATGCATTTGTACTGTATGTCGGATGTTGTTTCACTGGTGCAGGAGTATAGCTTGTTGATTCCGCTGAAGCACTACTTGAAGATGATTCAGACGAACTAGATGACGAAGAAGTAGTTGATACTGCTTGAACTTCTGCTGTAAAAGTTGTATTCCCAGAAGCAACGACTTTTTGTTGTTGACTTGCTTGTTTAGCTTTATAAGCTGCTTCTGCTTCTGCAGCTGCTTTAGCTTCTGCTTCTGCTGCAGCTTTTTTCTCAAGTAAACTTGCTTTTTCATCCTCTGCAGTAGCCTTTTCAGCAGCAAGATTCAATTCTGCAGCTTTCAACTCAGCTTGTTTTGTAGTTAATGATTGAGCATCATCAGCTAGTTTTTGCTGATTTGCAATAACTGTATTAATTGCATCATTATTTGCTACTTGTTTTTCAGAAATAGCTTTTTTATCTGCTTTTTGTTGTTCCAACATTTTGTTGTTTGCAGATACGATTTCACTCATTGCAGCAACACGTGAAATAGCTTCTGTAATTGATTTTGAGTTTACAATTGTATTAATGTAATTTGTTGCAGCTCCATTTGTTTGAGCACTACGAGCTTGTTTTTGTAATGAATCATTGCGAGATACAATATTCTTAGAAAGTTCTGTAATTTCACCCTCAAGCTTTTTAGATTCTTCTTGTAGTCTATCATTTTCAGATTGCAAGTTTGATTGCTCTGTTTGAATAGCAGATACTTGCTCCTGAACTTGATCAACTTGTTTTTGGGCTTCTTGTTGTTGTGCTGTTAAGTTGCTAATTTTATTATCTTGAGCAGCAATTTTGTCATCAGTAGTTTCTGCATGCGCAGTTGTTAAAACAGCTGCTTGAGAAACCATTACTGTACTTAGTAAAAGTGACGCTAAGATTTTTTTCTTCATATTTCGTAGATACTCCTTCTTTTAAAGACATTACTAGTATACCAAAAAAAGGCCTAATGAATATTACGCCTTTGTTACATTTTTATTTCTTTCTTATAGGTAAAATTTTTCAAAAATAAACTGAAAAGTAATCATCCATATAAGGTTCAAAATCATTGATGGTACTAAACTATAGACTATAAACAAAGACATACTATCCACAGTTAAACCTACCACTATTGCAAGTATATAAGCTCCCATCTCAAATAGAAAAGTCATGACAATAATTGCCAGCATTCTCGTCCAACGATTCAATAAAATAACACTATTAAATTTATGGAGAAATGCCCCCAACAGGACAAATAACAGAGTCGCAATCCCTATCAAGTGGAAAAAGTAAATGTCATAAACCAAACCCACTACAAAACAATAGGCTAAATAGAGATACTCTGATACTTCAATCGTCTCAAATAAGAGAAACAAAAATAGAAAATGACTAGCTAACTGCACGTGGGGAAATAATGAGCCCAAAAGCTGGCTAATATGGGCATCAATTAGAACAAAGAAAGGAAGCAATAAAAACACTCCAACCCGCTTCAGCTGTCTCATTATGAATTCCCCACTAATTCTATCACACTCACATTATGAGTATCTGCACTCAATTTAACAGTTACTTCTCGTGTCAAATAGTCCGTACTATGCGTTGTAGCAACCACTTCACCAACAGGAATATCAGCAACATTAAAGTTTCCTAATCCACCAGTGGTCACCTTATCTCCTGCACTAATATCGCCACTACTATTTAATTGACTAATTTTGAGAACTTCATTTTCCTTGTCATAGCCAACAATAATCCCATAAATTGTAGTAGAACCATGTTGAATTTTAACAGAAATCTTATCAGCATTTTCCGTATTTGTCAGAAGGTTGACCATAGTAGAGTTGTCCTCCACTTTTGAAACACTCCCAATCAAACCACCATTTGCAATGGCTAACATATTCTCAGAAGCCCCTTTTGATTTGCCTGCATCCAGGGTCAATTCCTGCTTCCAAGATACCGGAGAACGCATAATAACATCTGCTGCCAAAGTCTTTGTGGCTTGCAACTTGGACTTCATATCAAGCAATTGGCGCAGTTGTTCATTTTCGGTCTTTAAACTTTCCGCCTCATTTGATTTAACTTCTAATTGATAAATCTGTTTCTTCAAACTTTCATTTTCATTATATGTTCGTGTCAAATGAGCCAAATCTGATTTGGCAGAATCAAACCACTGAAAAGGTTTTTGTACAACTCTATCAACCAATGAGATTCCATCTCCTAATTTTGTCACAATTGTACTTGAATAAGTCGTCGCTAAGAGAGCTGACACAAGCAGAACAATGACAAAAACAATAATGACATATTTTGATTTTTTAAAACGGTTCATATCCCTACCTTTATATCAAAAACTGTTACAGTAATTTTTTATGAATTCCTGAAAGCTACTAAGATTTTAAGAAAAATAAGCAACAACCAAGTACGATAATAACAAGAATGGTCAGCGTATCCTTTCGTGTCCATTTCAGTTGTCGATATTGACTTCTGCCTTTCCCCCCCTGATAACCACGCGCTTCCATAGCAATAGCCAAGGAATCTGCACGTTTTAAACTTGTCGCAAAAAGAGGAATCAAAATGGGAATCATAGCCTTCACCTTTTGAACAATGCTTCCTTCACCAAAATCCACTCCACGCGCTTTCTGTGCATTCATAATCCGCGTCGTATCATCCATTAAGGTCGGAACAAAACGCAAACTCATAGATAGCATTAAGCCAATTTCATGAACTGGAACTTTCACACGCTTTAAAGGTGCTAATAAAGCTTCAACAGCTGATGCCAAACTTAAAGGCATGGTAGTTAAAGTTAACAAAGTTGAAAAGAAAATAATCAATACAAAGCGACAAAAAATAATTCCAGCTTGTTGCAAAGCATAATCTGTGATTCTCACAAATGAAAACTCAAATAAAACATTCCCATTAGAAATGAAAAACAGTTGAAAAATAGTTGTGAAGGCAATCAAGAAAAACATAGACTTCAAGCCCTGAATAAAAAATGAAAGAGATACTCCTGACAAGGCAATAAAAATCCCTGTCGCTATAAAAAGAATTAGATTCGTTAAGGGATTATTAGCCCAAAAAACGATCAAAATCAGTAGCATCATAGTAAGCAATTTGCTACGTGGATCCAATCGGTGAACAATTGAATCCCCTGGGATATAACGCCCCAAAATCATACTATCCATTTAGCGACTCCTTGAACTCCTCTATCTTAATCGGTAATCGTTTAAATGACACGCCTCTATCAGCTAATCGTTTACAAAAGGCCGTAATTTTAGGTACTCCCAACAGCACTTCTTCCATAAAAACAACATCTTGAAAGACATCACTAGGTTTACCAAACTTAACTAAACGTCCCTTTTCCATCACATATACCTGGTTCGCATATTCAGCAACATCATCCATCAAATGTGTTACTAAGACAATGGTCATCCCTGACTGGTGGAGTTTTTTGAACAAATTCATCAGCTCTTTTCTTCCCAGGGGATCTAGGCCTGCTGTGGGTTCATCTAAGACTAATATGGCTGGTTCCATGGCAAGTATACCTGCAATGGCCACACGTCTCATTTGTCCACCTGATAGCTCAAACGGACTACGATTAAAAAGTGATTCATCAATTCCAACCAAAGCCAGTTTCTCACGCGCAATCTGCTCCGCATCTTCTTCAGAAACTCCAAAATTTTGCGGTCCAAAAGCAACATCCTTCAAAACCGTTTCTTCAAAGATCTGATTTTCAGCAAACTGAAATACCAAGCCAACCTGTTTTCTAATTTGACGAATGTCTTTATTTTTAGAAGTCGATGTGATTAAGGTATCAAAAACCCGCACACTCCCTTGACTTGGAACCAATAAACCATCTAAAAGTTGTAAAATAGTTGATTTGCCACTACCTGTGTGGCCAATTAAAGCCGTATAAGAACCATCTTCAATCGTCAAAGAAACATCTGACAAAGCTGTTGAAGCTAAGGGAGTCCCTTCTTGATACGTAAAACTCACATTTTCTAGAGCAATTCCCATAGCTTATCCTCTAGCTCACTTTCTGTCAAATAATTTTCAGGTAAATCATAGCCATTCTGGCTCAAAGAATGTTTTAATTGATTGGCAAAAGGATCATCTAATCCAATTTGATCTAAATCATTTCGAGAAAAAAGTTCCCTTGGACTACTAGTTGATTCAATTTCCCCTTTTTTCATGACCAATACACGATCACTCATGGCAACTTCTTCCAAATCATGTGTAATGGAAATGACCGTCATATCATAGTCTTTTCGAATTCCTTTTACTGTCTCAATCAGTTCTCTACGTCCCTCAGGATCCAACATACTCGTTGCTTCATCTAGGATTAAAATAGCTGGTCTTAGGGCTACAACACCTGCAATGGCCACACGTTGCTTTTGGCCACCTGACAGACGAGCTGGCTCTCTCTTTTTAAAGTCCAACATGCCAACCAAATCCAGAGCTTCTTCCACTCTTTTTTTCATTTCTTGACGAGAAAGTCCCTGATTTTCCAAACCAAAGGCTACATCATCTTCAACAGTCGCTCCAACAAATTGATTGTCTGGATTTTGAAAAACCATACCGATTTGACGACGTATATTCCAAACATTTTCCTCAGTCAAACGTTGGCCATCAATTACAATCTCTCCAGATTCCGCTTCCAGTAAGCCATCAATTAATCGGACAGTCGTTGATTTACCACTACCATTATGCCCTACAATCGAAAGCCATTCTCCACGTTTCACGTGAAACGTAATATCCTTCACATCATAGTATTCCTGACTTTCCTTATAGCGAAAAGAAAGATTTTTTACATCAATTATTGATTTCATTTCGAACCAAATGTCCCTTTAAATACATAGGCACTACCCTTGAAATAATCATAGCCAGAGTAGATAGTGAAAAACAAGGCTACATAAAGTAGAACTTGACCAAGCAAAGTCCAATGTAATAGCAAGAAAATAATGGCAAACATCTGACTGAAAGTTTTAATTTTTCCAGGCATTGCTGCTGCTAAAACCGTCCCACCAGTTTCAACCAATAAAAGCCTTAAACCTGTCACAGCCAACTCACGACAGATAATCACTGCAACAATCCAAGCCGGAGCCATACCTAACTCAATCAGCATAATAAAAGCCGACATAACTAGTAACTTATCCGCCATAGGATCTGCAAATTTACCAAAATTACTGACCACATTCCATTTACGAGCTAAATATCCATCTAAATAATCGGTAATACTGGCAATAGCAAAGATAATAGCTGCTACTATATGACTCTCTATCGAATTTCCTATCGTTAAAATAAAGATAAAAATAGGTATAAAGAGAATTCGACCTATTGTTAAGAGATTGGGAATTTGTTCTTTTTTCATTCGTTTTTCCTTAATTTCTAGTAAAGGTTACAGTGATTTGTCCAGTTTGTGCTGTTAAGTTCGATAAATCAACAGTCTGATTATCTACTGTTAAAGCAACACCTTTGACAACACCTAAAGTAATGGTCACAGGATTTTTTGTTGAAACTGTTGTTTCTGCACTTTTATTATCCGGTGATAAGGTCACACCACCCTCAAGCTCACTTTCTGAAACACTAACCCAACTTCTAGCATCTGAAACCGATAATTGCAATTTTGCAGTTTCCTTACTTGTTTTATAAGCGATTTCTACATAATTTCCTTCACCTGATACACTTATAACTGGTTCAATATTCGAAGAGCTACTTGATGAACTACTACTTGAAGATGGAGTTACAGAACTAGTCGAACTTGTTGCTTGGACTACACTGTAACTAGACGCAAATGAACGCTCAGGTTGATTTTGAATATAGTTCCAAACATAATAAGTCACAAAAATGACAATCGATAGGGCAAAGAGTATAAAATAAAATAAAGGTAAAAATGATGCCTTATTTTTCTTACTGGAACGTCTCCTGCCTGTCAACTCGTCTTCATCAACATCTACTTCTTCATAAGTAATCATGCTCCCAGAATCATAAGCATCCAAGACAATTCGCTCATCTAGTTCAACTGCCCACGCATACTTTCTCAGAAAAGAACGAGTATAAAATGGACTAGGAAGTTGATCAAAATCATCAGCTTCCATCGCTTCCAACATATCCAACTGAATTTCTGTTTTTTTGTGTAATTCTTCTAAAGTCAACCCTTGGTTGGTTCTAGCTAAACGTAAAACCTCACCAATTGTTTTTTTCCTCATACTTGTCATTCCTTCTTTCTAGTATCGATTATGATAGGTTACTACGATGGGAATATTGTAAAATCAACTATATCACCATCCTCTATTAAA
This sequence comes from Streptococcus gwangjuense, assembly GCF_003627155.1. Lineage (NCBI taxonomy): Bacteria > Bacillati > Bacillota > Bacilli > Lactobacillales > Streptococcaceae > Streptococcus > Streptococcus gwangjuensis. The sequence goes on along the minus strand of NZ_CP032621.1, from coordinate 1,815,836 downwards.
TGATGTCCAGCATCAAGGACATCCTCCAAAGTAATTTCCTGTAAAATTTTCGGAAAATCAAAAATTGTCTCACCATTTTCAAAAGCATCATATTGCGTTGCAATAAATTCAAGAGAGTTCATGCTACTGAAAAATTCTCCAAACATCTCTCTTTTGATAATATCTAAATGATCCTCTGTAATATCTAAATCCTTTGTAAAATTACGAATAGCCTTCCTAAACTGATGAGATAAAGCAACTGGCTCTTTTGTATCCATTGTCAACATGACAAAATGAAAGCGACTTGTTACTTCAACTTCCAAAGAGAAGGATGCGTCAATTTTACCTGATTCATATAATTTCTGAAAACGATCCGAAGTCCAACCAAACATCATTGCAAACAATAATTTTAATAAAATATGATGTCGATAGCAATCCGCTTCGGCAACTTCTTGTTTACCTCTAACACCAATCGCTAGTTTGGGAGAAGATACTTCCATCCTCATGCTGTCTGTTTGCTTTATAGATTGTAAAACAAACTTTTCTCTTGCTAGTTCCTGAACATCTAAATCTTCCAGTTCTTTTCTTTCAAAATAATCCTGTACCTGATCCACATCAAAATTGCCAACTAAAAACAGAGACATATTTACAGGTTTGTAAAACATTGTAAAATTTTCTTGCAAATTAGTTAGATTGATTTGGGAAATTGACTCCTCACTTCCAACTATATCAATTGCTAAAGGTGTACCAGGATACAAATTCGCTAAAGTTGAAAAGAATAAACACGAATCTGGATCATCTTGATACATTTCTCGTTCTTGCTGGATAATATCCTGCTCTCTTAAAATGGAACCTTCAGTAAAATGTGCTGATGTTACCAATTCATCAAGTAAATCTAAATTTTCTAAAAAATGATCCGTTGCTGAAAAAAGATAGCTTGTTTTTGTAAAGCTTGTAAAGGCATTGCTATCTGCACCTAGACTCGTAAAAGCCGACATCAAGTCGCTAGCATCTTCTCTCTCAAATAATTTATGTTCAAGAAAATGAGCAATCCCTGCAGGATATTGTTTTACATCTCCGTCAACTTCTGTGACAAGCGTATCTACCGAACCAAACTGTACAGTTACACTCCCGTAAACCTCTTTAAATTCTTTTTTAGGCAAAAGAGCAACTGTCAATCCATTTGACAAACGAGTTCGATAAACCATTTCTTTTACAGCTGGATAGTATTTTTCTTCAAAAACAACCTTTGTCATTCTATTCCTTCCATAAAGTAAATCGCTTGTAGTTTCACATTATTAGCTGCTCTACAAATAGCATCTTTGTCAACTTGCTCGAGTTTTGCAATCCAACCTTTAAAGTCTGCTGAAGATTTTCCAAATAAGGCATTTTGATAAGCACGTTCAATCAATGAACTTTGATTATCTTGAGAAAGTAATAAAGACCGACGAATCATTTCCTTGGTCTGCTCTAACTCAAGCTCTGTAAAATAACCTTTTTTTAAATCAAGCAGTTGATTATTCATCATTTTACGAGCCTGGTTACGATCTTCTCGATTGATGCCAGCATACATCCTCAAGAACCCACTAAATAAATCGAGCTGACTTGAAATCGTATAAGCTAATCCAGCATTTTCACGGACATTTGTAAAGAGTTTAGAGTGAGCAAATCCGCCCAGTAAACCATTCATTACAATCATTGGTAAATGTTGCTCATCACCATATTCAGAAGGGAAATGATAACCCAATTCCAAAATGGATTGTCCCACATTTTTCCGAATCATACCTTCCTTAAGGATATTAGAATATGGTTGACAATACTGAGCCTTCACATCTCCATCTCGACCTTTGAAGTCAACTGATTCTAATACATTTTGAATTTCAACCTCATTAAAGTCACCTAGGAAAAAGAAATCTATTCGATCATTAGCCAAAAATTCTTGGAAACAAGAATAAGAACTTTGTGGAGTTTCAGCTAAAATACGATTTCGTAAATCACTATATTCCAATTTGAGACGTTCATCATGAAAAAATAATTTATCTAATTCTTTATGTGCGAAATAAAATGAATCATCCATATCAGCTGCTAAACTTGCTAGCAATTGTTTTTTCTCAATTTCAAATAAGGCCGAATCAAACCCATTATCAACTACTACGGGTGAAAAAAGAGTTTCTTTTACAAATTCCAAAACCTGAGAAGTTAGAACATTTTTCCTACTTAAAAACTCATCACAAACATAGGTAAATGTCAATTCTACAATGTGACTTTGTCCTCTTCTGAAACAATTGGTTGACATATCTGTACCGTATAGACTGGCCAAATGTCTTCTCAAATCTTGAGAAGTGGGGTACATCTGATTAGCAGTCTCTAGCATACTCGCACTCAACATGCGACCTGCAATCGTATCGAGGGATAATGGAGCGGTAAAACGCACGGCGATTTTGTTCGTTTTAAACTTTTTTGATTGGATAAAATGTGTTGAAATTCCATGCACTAACTCCATGATTTACCTCCTTATATACAGACTTCTATTATATCACGAAAACCTGAAATTTTCTTGTTCTCTGTAACACTTTTGAAATAAAAATCGCTTACATTACTCCTTGTTTCTCTCACTATTTTTAGGAAAATATGGTATAATACCAAAGATTGAGGTGAATTATGGAATACAAATTATTTGAAGAATTTATTACCCTCCAAGCACTACTCAAAGAACTTGGAATTACACATAGCGGAGGAGCTATTAAATCATTTCTCTCTGAACATTCTGTTTACTTTAATGGGGAATTAGAAAATCGTCGTGGTAAAAAACTTCGTATTGGTGATAAAGTTGACATCCCTGACATGAATATTGACATCTTGTTGACACAACCTACTTCTGAAGAACAGGATGAATACCAAGATGATAAAGTTGAAAAAGAACGAATCGCTAAACTTGTCAAGGAGATGAATAAGGGACTAAAAAAAGACAAATCGAAACCTGCTTCATCACCCAAAAGCAGACAAGCTCCGCGATTCCCTGGTAGATAATCATGTGGCTACAACACCTATCTCTCAAGACTTTTCGTAATTACAAAGAGACGAAAATAGACTTTAATCCTAAATTGAATGTCTTTTTAGGACGCAATGCACAAGGAAAAACAAATATGTTAGAGGCTATCTATTTTTTAGCCTTAACACGCAGTCATCGAACTCGAACAGATAAAAATCTCATTCATTTTGATGAGGAACAGCTTCATCTTTCAGGTCTTGTTCAGAAAAAAACTGGATCCATTCCTCTCGAAATCGAACTAACACAAAAAGGGCGTGTGACAAAAGTTAATCATTTAAAACAGGCACGACTTTCAGATTATGTCGGACACATGAATGTTGTCTTATTTGCTCCTGAAGATTTACAACTAATTAAAGGAGCACCTTCAATTCGACGAAAATTTATTGATATGGAGCTTGGACAAATTAAGCCAATCTATTTATCAGATTTAACCAATTATAACCACATCCTTAAACAAAGAAATACCTATCTAAAATCAGCTCAAACAATAGATGAAACCTTCCTTTCAGTACTAGATGATCAGCTAGTCGATTATGGATGTCGTGTGATGAATCACCGCTTAGATTTTATAAAAAAACTAGAATATTTTGGCCGTAAGAAACATTTTGAACTCTCTAATCAGATTGAAGAGTTGTCAATAGCCTATCAATCTTCTGTCAAGATAACTGACAAAGAAAACTTATCCGAATCTTTCAAAATCGCTTTAGAAAAAAGTAGATCCAGAGATTTATTTAAAAAGAATACTGGTGTCGGTCCTCATCGAGATGACATTTCTTTTTATATAAATGGAATGGATGCTAGTTTCGGAAGTCAAGGCCAACATCGTAGTCTCGTCCTCTCAATAAAATTAGCAGAAATCGAGTTAATGGAAAGCATTACTACAGAATCTCCAATATTACTGCTTGACGATGTTATGAGCGAACTTGACAACACTAGACAACTAAAATTATTAGAAACGATTTCTCATTCAATCCAAACCTTTATCACAACAACAAGCATAGATCATCTTCAAAATCTACCAGAAAATCTAAGTATTTTCACTATTCAAGATGGTAAAGTTATTGTAAATAAAACTTGACAACATTGTAAAAGAACTCCTGTTTTCGCAGGAGTTCTTTTCATTGTTTTTTACATAGAATAATTTGGTGCCTCATTCGTAATTTGTACATCATGAGGGTGGCTTTCTTTCAAACCAGCACCAGACATTTCAATAAATTGAGCATTATCGTGTAGTTCTTTAAGGTTAGCCGCACCACAGTAACCCATACCAGATCGGATACCGCCAATCATTTGGAAAACGATATCAGCTGCCGCTCCTTTATAAGCAACACGACCTTCAATTCCTTCTGGAACAAGTTTATTTGCTTCATTGACAGAACCTTGGAAGTAACGATCGCTTGAACCTTTCTTCATTGCTGCAATTGATCCCATACCACGGTAAGTCTTGAACTTACGTCCTTGGAAGATTTCAGTTTCTCCTGGAGCTTCATCAGTTCCAGCAAACATTGATCCAAGCATAACTGCATTTCCACCAGCAGCAAGAGCTTTTACAATATCTCCCGAATACTTGATTCCACCGTCAGCAATGATTGTTTTTCCATATTCACGCGCAACAGCTGCAGCATCATAGATAGCTGTTACTTGTGGAACACCAACACCTGCAATTACACGAGTAGTACAGATAGAACCTGGTCCAATACCAACCTTGACAACGTCTACACCTGCTTCGTAAAGTGCGCGCGCTCCCTCAGCAGTAGCAATATTTCCAGCAATCAAAGTACGATCTGGGAAGTGAGCACGAATCTCAGCAATTTTACGCAAGACACCTGCAGAATGACCATGTGCAGTATCAATAACAATCGCATCTGCTCCTGCCTCAAAAAGAGCCTCTGCACGTTCAAAGGTATCTGAAGTAACACCTACTGCACCTGCAACTAGAAGACGACCAAACTCATCTTTAGCAGCATTTGGAAACTCAATAACTTTTTCAATATCTTTAATAGTAATCAAACCAGAAAGACGACCTTCTTCATCTACCAAAGGAAGTTTTTCAATACGGTGTTCTTGAAGAATACTCTCAGCTGTTGCAAGATCTGTACCCACAGGAGCAGTAACAAGGTCTTCACTAGTCATATGGTTTGAAATTGGTTGGTTATAATCTGAAATAAAACGAAGATCTCGGTTTGTTAAAATACCAACTAATTTACGATTTTCAAGTGTTTCAACAACTGGAACACCACTGATACGGTAACGACCCATAAGCTCATCTGCTTCAGCAATTGTATGTTCAGGCGTCAAGAAAAACGGATCAATAATAACTCCATTTTCAGAACGTTTTACCTTGCGAACCTCGTCTGCTTGTTGAGCAATTGACATGTTTTTATGGATAACTCCGAGACCACCTGCACGAGCAATAGCAATAGCCATTTGACTCTCTGTTACTGTGTCCATGGCAGCGGTAATAATTGGGATATTTAAAGTCAAATTATCTGCCAATTTAGTTGTTAAATCTGCATCATTAGGCAACACATGACTTTCAGCTGGAATAAGCAATACATCATCAAAGGTAAAACCTTTTTTCAAAAATTTAGTGTCCCAATTAGACATTCGAAGTTTCCTCTTTTCTTTCTTTTTGAGCTTGACTCTTTTTATATTGTATCTATCATACCATTCTATAAAAATTTGTCAAATGTTACAGGGGTAAATAAAAAACTATCTTTTCTTCGAGATAGAAATGATAGTTTCTTATAAAATAAACCTAGTTAAAGTAATGAAGTCCCATTGCTCCTTTAACCTCAGATAGTGTTTGACCCGCAACTTCACGCGCTCTTTCACTACCTTTTTGAAGCATATTATAAACTTCTCCCATATCCTTAGCAAATTCGATACGGCGCTCACGAATAGGACCAAGTTCACGTTCTAATATTTCAAGTAGATAACGCTTGGTCTTCACATCACCAAGACCACCTCGTTGATAATGTTCTTTCATGTCAGCAATTTCTTGAGCATCTTCTGGACGACCAAAAACATCTAGATAATGGAAAACCATATTTCCTTCAATTTTACCTGGATCCTCAACGCGGATATGATCTGGATCTGTATACATACTCATTACTTTTTTACGCAAAGTATCCGCATCATCAGCTAAATAAATACCATTATTGAGTGATTTAGACATTTTAGCATTTCCATCTAAACCAGGCAAACGCCCTGCTCTCTCATTTTCTGGATAAATACCTTCCGGCTCTACCAAGACATCACAGTTATATGCATTATTAAAAGAACGAACAATTTCACGAGTTTGCTCAATCATTGGTTTCTGATCTGTCCCAACAGGAACATAATTAGCCTTGAAAGCTGTGATGTCAGCTGCTTGAGCTATTGGATAGACCAAGAATCCTGTCGGAATACTTTCTCCAAATCCTTTCTGAGCAATTTCTGTCTTGACAGTTGGATTACGCTCCAGACGTGCTAATGAAACCAGATTCATATAATACATAGACAACTCAGCCAACTCTGGAATCTGGCTTTGAATAAAAATAGTTGACTTACTTGGATCCAATCCAACTGCAAGGTAATCCAAAGCCACATTTCCAATAGACTCTACAATGGTTTGAGGATCTTTGGCATGATCTGTCAAGGCTTGTTGGTCAGCCAAGAACACAAACATATCATACTTATCCTCTTCCTGTAATAATACTCGATTTTTGAGACTTCCAACATAATGTCCAATATGCAATTTTCCTGTTGGACGGTCTCCTGTTAAAATAATGGGTTTAGTCATTTTATTCTCCTTCGATATAGTCCCTTCAATTATAGCACTTTTTTAATGAAATAACCGTAATTTATCAAAATAAATCAGCCTTGCTATTTACGGATTTGTGTAAAGTATTCTGTAAATGTAATTTACACAAAATTGACAGATAAAAATTTGAATATTTCCGTATTTTCTAGTAGAATAAATATATTACACATATAGGAGAAAAACATTGCTTACAGTATCTGATGTTTCACTACGTTTTAGTGATCGCAAACTTTTTGATGATGTCAATATCAAATTTACAGAAGGAAATACTTATGGATTAATCGGTGCTAATGGTGCCGGAAAATCAACCTTTTTAAAAATTTTAGCTGGAGATATCGAACCTACTACTGGTCACATCTCTCTTGGTCCAGATGAACGTCTCTCTGTTCTTCGTCAAAATCACTTTGACTATGAAGACGAACGTGCCATTGATGTCGTTATCATGGGAAATGAAAAACTTTATAGTATCATGAAGGAGAAAGATGCTATCTACATGAAAGAAGATTTCTCAGATGAGGATGGAGTGCGTGCTGCCGAACTCGAAGGAGAGTTTGCTGAGCTTGGGGGCTGGGAAGCAGAAAGTGAAGCCTCTCAACTACTTCAAAACCTAAACATTCCAGAAGAATTGCACTATCAAAACATGAGCGAATTGGCCAACGGTGAAAAAGTAAAAGTTCTCCTAGCCAAAGCACTTTTCGGTAAACCTGATGTTCTTCTGTTGGATGAGCCTACCAATGGTTTAGATATCCAATCAATTACATGGCTAGAAGACTTCTTGATTGATTTTGATAACACCGTTATTGTTGTATCCCATGACCGTCACTTCTTAAACAAAGTATGTACTCACATGGCTGACCTTGACTTCGGAAAAATCAAACTCTATGTCGGAAACTACGACTTCTGGAAGGAATCTTCTGAGCTTGCTGCTAAATTGCTAGCAGACCGTAATGCTAAAGCAGAAGAAAAAATTAAGCAATTGCAAGAATTCGTTGCTCGTTTCTCTGCTAATGCTTCTAAATCAAGACAAGCAACATCACGTAAGAAAATGCTTGATAAGATTGAACTTGAAGAAATTGTACCATCTAGTCGTAAATATCCATTTATCAACTTTAAAGCGGAACGTGAGATTGGTAATGATCTCTTGACAGTAGAAAATCTAACTGTAAAGATTGATGGTGAGACTATTTTAGATAATATCAGCTTTATCTTACGTCCAGGTGATAAGACAGCGCTTATTGGGCAAAATGACATCCAAACGACTGCATTAATTCGTGCAATCATGGGAGACATTGACTATGAAGGAACTGTCAAGTGGGGAGTTACTACTAGCTGTTCTTACTTGCCAAAAGATAACTCGGCAGATTTTGCAGGAGGAGAGTCAATCCTTGACTGGTTGCGTCAATTCGCAAGTAAAGAAGAAGATGACAATACTTTCCTACGTGGCTTCCTCGGCCGTATGCTCTTCTCTGGAGATGAGGTTAACAAACCTGTAAACGTCTTGTCAGGGGGAGAAAAAGTCCGTGTCATGCTTTCAAAACTCATGCTCTTAAAATCAAATGTCCTTGTACTTGATGATCCAACCAATCACTTGGACTTGGAATCTATCTCAAGCTTGAATGATGGATTGAAAAACTTTAAAGAATCAATCATCTTTGCCAGCCATGACCACGAGTTTATTCAAACTCTAGCTAACCATATCATTGTCTTGTCTAAAAATGGCGTCATTGACCGTATCGATGAAACCTATGATGAATTCCTAGAAAATGCAGAAGTACAAGCAAAAGTTAAAGAACTTTGGAAATACTAAATAAAACTTCAAAACTCAGTTGGGTTAACCAGCTGAGTTTTCTAACATTTTATGAGGTAACATGAAATTATTTTTTAAAACATATTGGACCTATTTTATTTCTTTCATCATTCCCATAATCATTATGATAGGAGTATATCTATCTCAAGGTATCTACTGGAATAGTGATACATCTCCACTATTGGGAGATGGCTTTCATCAATACGTTATTTTTGATGTAGCTCTAAGAAATATCCTACACGGAAATGGTAGTTTGTTCTACACCTTTACAAGTGGCCTCGGATTGAATTTCTATGCCCTATCTAGTTATTACTTGGGGAGTTTCCTTTCACCTCTAGTTTACTTTTTTAATCTGTCGAATATGCCAGATGCTGTCTATCTGACAACTCTCTTAAAATTTGGATTGATTGGACTGTCAACTTACTTTAGTTTAAACAAATTATTTCAATCGATTCCTAAGCCTTTAAAACTAGCTTTATCTACTTCCTATGCTCTGATGAGTTTCACAGCTAGTCAATTAGAGATAAAAACCTGGCTAGATGTTTTTATCTTGATTCCTTTAATTATAACTGGTTTACAGTTACTTGTCACTGAAAAGAAATTCCTATTGTACTTTACAAGTCTGTCAATCTTATTTATACAAAACTATTATTTTGGCTATATGACAGTATTGTTTCTTATTTTCTGGTATCTCTGTCAAATTTCTTGGGACTTTAAAACTCGAAAATCATCTTTTCTTGATTTCATAATCACCTCCGTTTTAGCTGGTATGGCTAGTTTGATTCTGACTCTTCCTACTCTATTTGATTTACAGACACATGGAGAAAAATTAACTGAAGTTACAAAGTTTCAAACTGAAAGTAGCTGGTATCTTGATCTCTTTGCTAAGCAATTCATTGGTTCCTTTGACACAACAAAGTATGGGGCCATCCCAATGATTTTTGTTGGACTACTTCCCTTTATTTTGACCATTTTATTTTTTACGCTGAAATCCATTAAGTTTCACGTGAAACTTATCTATGCAATCTTCTTTGCATTTCTAATTGCTAGCTTTTATATAGAAGCTCTTAATTTATTTTGGCAAGGCATGCATACTCCAAACATGTTTTTACATCGCTATGCTTGGATTTTCTCTACCTTGTTAATTTACACAGCAGCAGAAGTCTTAAATCGTCTGAAAGAAATTAAAATCTGGAATTTTTTAGTTTCACTTTTTCTTCTAGTAACAGGATTTTTAGCTACCATCTATCTAAAATCGCATTATTCTTTTTTAACAGATTTGAATATTCTACTGACTCTTGAATTTTTAATTGTCTATTCTCTTTTACTCCTTGCAGTTATCAAAAAGTTTATCTCTGTAAATCTATTTGCCATTCTAATTTCTTTATTTATAATGGTTGAAATAAGTTTAAATGCTTCATCTCAAATAGACGGAATTGCTAAAGAATGGGGTTTTGCTTCTCGAAGTTCATATAATCGAGATATCCCAGCTATGGAATCTTTCTCAACATATATTGGAAATCAATTTACTCGTACTGAAAAACTAGAGACTCAGACAGGAAATGACAGTATGAAATTCAACTACAATGGAATCTCTCAATTTTCATCTGTTCGAAATCGTTCAGCAAGCTCTACTTTGGATAAACTTGGGTTTAAATCCTCTGGGACTAATCTCAATCTCCGCTATGCCAATAATAGTATTTTGGTTGATAGTTTATTTGGTATCCAGTACAATATCTCAGACAGTCCTATTGATAAATATGGTTTTAAAGATATCTATCAAAAAGATAATCTTACCCTGTATGAAAATCAATACTCTCTTCCGATTGCATTTGCTAGTCAATCTATTTACAATGATGTCAAGTTCAATGAACATACTTTAGATAATCAAGCCTCGTTTTTAAATCAACTTGCTAATGTCGATTTTGATTATTTTTCTCCAATCCCTTATGAAAAAACTGAAAATACTAATGATTTGATTAGTGTTATCAGTTCTTCAAATGAGGATGCATCAATCCAGTATCAAATTCAAGTTCCAGAAAACAGCCAAGTTTATCTTTCTTTCACAAACCTTCACTTTTCTAATGACAAACAAAAGAAGGTTGACATCCTTGTAAATGGAGAAAAGAAAACTTTTACAACTGATAATGTCTTCTCCTTCTTTAATCTAGGCTATACAAAAGAGAAAAAAACTTTCAATATCAATGTTAGTTTCCCTGGAAATTCACAAGTATCATTTGAATCTCCTACCTTCTATCGTTTAGATACCCAAACTTTAACTGAGGCAATTCAAAAAATTAAAGAACAGCCCGTAACAGTATCAACTTCTAAAAACAAGGTTTTTGCTACATATGATGTCCAACAAGATACATCTATTTTTTTCACCATTCCTTATGACAAAGGTTGGTCTGCCTACCAAGATGGTAAGAAAATAGAAATTAAACAAGCTCAAACTGGATTTATGAAAGTTGATGTTCCCAAGGGGAAAGGAACTATTACACTTTCCTTCATTCCCAATGGTTTTATTACTGGAGCAATATGTTCCTTTATTTCTCTCTTACTATTTGGAATCTATAATCACAGACGAAAGTCATCTAAGGCATAAAAAAATCGACCAGTTGGTCGATTTTTTTAATATTCTTCCATTTTCTTAGGTTGATAGGTTAGCATACCTAAACCAGTAAATAGGGCTAATATCACAACAAGGAAAATGACTTGATGATGAATATTCCCTGTCATAGAGATTGTTTGTCGTAATCCAGAAACTGAATAACTCATTGGTAACCAGGGATTAATAGCTCTAAAGAAATCATTTGTCAAAGCAAGTGGGTAAGTACCTGCACTTGATGCTAACTGTAATAAAAGCAAAATAAGAGAAATGAAAGCTCCTATACGGCTATTCCATGTTGTTAAAGCAGTCACCATGGACATGAATACTAAACTTGTTAGGATAATGAGAATAAATGTTCTCATCTCATGATTAGCCGTTAGACCAATAAGATGAACTCCTCCATATACTAAAATCCCTGCTAAAACAGCTATAATACCATTTATTTCTGCTCGAGATTTCAACCAAGCCCAACGACTCTCTGGATGACGTCCTGAAGGCAACTTCGCAAAGATCATATTCGTTGATATTGCTGCAACAAAAAGAGCAACTGATATCATATAAGGAGCCATTGCGATTCCATTTACAGGAACTTGATCATTGTCTGTTTTTGAAAGACTGAGTGGATTTGACAAAATCTCTGCATTTTGAGACTCCGTAGATGCCGATTTGAGTTGATCACTAGCATTACTTAGTCCTTGTCCTAAAGAAGCAACTCCTGTCTGTAAACCTCCCAATCCAGAAGTTAACTTTGTTCCACCTTCTGCTAGTTTCCCAGCTCCATCTGCCAATTTATTAGCTCCATTCTCTAATTGAGAAGCACCTGAAATTAACTGACTGGATTTGTCAGCTAGTTGGCTAGATCCTGACTGCAATTTATCAACTCCTGCTATCAATTCTTGACTCTTTTGATTCAATTGACTAGAGCCAGTTGATAATTTTTCAATACCAGACACTAATTCTGGAGTTTTTTCAACTAATTGACCAATTCCTGCTGTCAAGTTAGATGATTTTTGTGTCAAGGTAGTTGTTCCTGAAACTAGTTGATCCAAACTACCTGTCAAGGTGGAATTCTTTTCACTTAGTTGACTTGCGCCTTGAGAAACTTTATCAACACCTGCAGTATATGCATTTACCCCCGACGTAATCGACTGACTAGCTGGAACTAATTTACTTGTCACTGCTCCCTGTATTTCTGTTAATCCACTTGACAATCCTGTCAAAGAAGTAGAAGCAAGCGGTAATACTTGATTAGCTTGATTTTTTAATGTCGAAAGATTTGAAGATTGATTTTGTAAGTTTTCCAAACTTCCCTGTAAACCTTGTACTAAAGCTATTATTGACTGAGCCGATTGAATACTATCAGTCGAATTTTGAGATACAGAAGCGCTTATCTCAGCTTGTTGCTCACTTGTCAATGATTGATAAGCTGCTGTCGATTGAATATTAGCTAATGTAGTCGCTTTATCAGACTGAGCACTTGCTAACATTTGATTAGAAAGAGATACTATACTTGATAAAACAGAATCTAATTGTTTTGTATCTCCAACATCAATATTTTGAATAGCTTGATTTAACTGATTCAAACCAGAAGATAATTGATTAATTTGATCTTTTTGCTCAGACGAAGCCTCTAACTTGCTAGAAAGTTGTTGAATCCCTTCACTTAATTGCTCCACACCCATTCGAAGTGTAGCTGATTGATTAGATAACTGATTAGCACCTGTTGCAAGACTTCCCACTCCGTTTGTATAAGCACTAACACCTGATGAAAATTGATTAAGACCAGCATTGAGCTGAGAAACACCGCCAGTATAGGACTCTACACCAGTATATAATTGATTAATTCCCCTCACTAATTCAGGACTTTTAGAAGATAATTGACCTAATCCGCTATCTAATTGACTCACTGCACCAGTATATGTAACTAAACCACTATTAAAATTCCCTAAGCCAAGATGAAGTTGTTCAACACCAAAGACATAAGAGGATAATCCTTTAGTAAACTGCTCCGTTCCATTTGAAAATGTTAAACTTGAATCTGCTAAAGAGTGTAGGTTAGTAGTTAATGTTTGACTTCCTGCCACTAACTGATTCGCTCCATCAGTTAATTTTTCACCACCAGAAGTTGCTTGACTCATCCCATCCTTTAAATCGACCATTTTGTTGAATAAAGCTTTAGTATAGGTCTCGGTTACATTGGTAGAAACACTCTGCTTTAATTGTGTCATTGCAGAATCACTCATCTTGCTGGCAATAAAACTATGACCACTTGAAGTCTGATAATCGATTTGCATTTGCTCTGGGTGATCCGTTAAAATAGAAGCTGCTTTTTCAGATAAATCACTTGGTAAAGTCACTACCATATAGTAATCGCCATCTTCCAATCCCTTCTTTCCTTCATCTTCATCTACAAAATGAAAATCCAATGATTTATTTTGCTCTAAATTAGACACCATGTCTTTTCCTATAGACATGGTATTACCATTATAGGAAGCTTCTTTATCATTATTGACAACTGCCACAGGTAAGTCAGACAATTGACCATATGGATCCCACATTGATGACAAAAATATGACATTGTACAGAGCGGGAATAAGAGAAATCCCTATCATGACAATAATAAAGTTTGGTTTTTTAAAAATTGCTTTCCATTCTTTAAACATAGTTTCTCCTTTTTTAAACACATTGTCTAAAATTTTGATATAATAGATTATACATTAAAAAATCTAAATTACAAGATAAAAAACCAATTTTTAGACACATAGTCTAATTTGTTTACAAGGAGGAAATATGAAAGAAAGTAACAAACGCTTAAAAACAAAGCGAACTATTGAAAATGCTATGGTACAACTACTGATAGAACAGCCATTTGATCAAATTTCTACTGTCAAGTTAGCAAAAAAAGCCGGAATTAGTCGTTCCAGCTTCTATACTCACTATAAGGATAAGTATGATATGATTGAGCACTATCAAAGCAAGCTATTCCATACATTTGAATATATTTTTCAAAAACATGCTCATCACAAAAAAGATGCTATTTTAGAAGTCTTTGAATATCTAGAGTCAGAACCACTTCTAGCTGCTCTTCTTTCTGAAAATGGGACCAAAGAAATCCAAAATTTCTTAAGAAATAAACTTCATATCATGCTCAGTACAGATTTACAAAAACGCTTTATGCAACTGAATCTCAATACCACTGAATTAGAATACAGTAGCATCTATCTAACTCACGCACTTTTTGGTGTCTGCCAAACTTGGATTGCACATGGAAAAAAAGAAAGTCCTCAAGAAATAACAGACTTCCTTATGAAGATGCTTGGTGATACAAATTGATACAAAAAGAGGAACACGGTTGTGTTCCCTTTTATCTATACTCCGCCAGTAGGACTCGAACCTACGACATCATGATTAACAGTCATGCGCTACTACCAACTGAGCTATGGCGGATAAAATAGTCCGTACGGGATTCGAACCCGTGTTACCGCCGTGAAAAGGCGGTGTCTTAACCCCTTGACCAACGGACCTTCTATCTGTAGCAGATATAACCATTATATCAATTTCTTACTAATTGTCAATCACTTTTGAGATTTTTTCTCTAAAATATCTTTTAACTTTCTAATTTTTAACCTTGAAATAGGACAGCGATGATCTTCATAGAAAACAACTTCTAGATTCTTTCGGTCAATTTCTCTAATATTGCCTATATTTACCAAAAATGACTTATGAGGAGAATAAAATCGCTGAGTATGTTTGTCCTTTTCCTGAATATCCGTCATTGTACCATAAAATTCTTTTGCAAAATTCTTACCAATAATACGCAATTTATGAGAGACACCTGTCGTTTCAATATACAGAATGTCATGATAAGGAATTTTTAAATCATTTCCCTTGTAATTGTAGTCAAAATAATCTACAACATCTTCATTTTCAAGTAACATACTCTTCGTGTAGAAGATATTTTGCTCAATTCTCTTCTTAAATAACTCATCATTAATATCCTTATCAACAAAGTCTAAGGCTGATACCTGGTATTTATAGGTTAGAGTCGCAAACTCTGATCGACTGGTGATAAAGACGATAATAGCATAAGGATTGTGATGACGAATAAACTGAGCAACTTCAAACCCTTTTTTCTCAATTCCATGAATATCAATATCTAGAAAATAAAGCTGGTTTACTTCATCATTTTCGATATATTCCTTAAACTCACGAACTTTTCCCGTTGTCTTGTATGATATTGGAATATTCGATTCTTTCGAAATTTCATCCAATATTCTCTCTAGTCTCACTTGATGTTCAATAACATCTTCTAAAATTAAAACTTTCATTCAAATTCCCTCTTAAATCTAATGATTTGTCTAAATGTACTGCCTTCCATCTCTGTTTCTAAAATAATATTATTGTACTTATCTAATAGTTCTTTCACATTATTTAATCCTACTCCGCGATTTCTTCCCTTAGTGGAGAATCCTAAAGCAAATAGATCTCCTGAAGGAGTCATCGTCATTTTACATGAATTCTGAATCACAATAACTGTTTCAGTTTCCATCTTAATAACTGCTACTTCCATCTGCTTTTTATAACTATCAGCCGATCCTTCGACAGCATTGTTCAATAAAACGCTCATGATACGAACCAAATCCAATAGTTCAATTGGGAGCTTAGTAATCGTATCTTTTACTTCCAGTGTAAACTCTACACCATTATTTCGAGCATAAACAATTGACTGAGCAACCAAACTTCGTAAAGCTGAATCTTCTATGTTGTTCAAATCAAAGTAAGTATACTTATCTGAACGCAGTTTGTGATTAGCTTTAACCAAAACTTCATTGTAAACTCTGTCAATTTCCTGTAAATCACCACTGTCAATTGCCATCTGCATGCTGACAAGCATCCCAGCATAGTCATGTCTAAAACCACGGATTTCATTATACAAGCCAACAATTTCATCTGTATAATTCTGTAAATGTTTCTGTTCGAATTTCTTCTGCTTCAAAGCAATCTCTTTCTCCATTTGTTCTTTATGCGAATTCATTGCAAAGAAGGTCAAAAGTAACGAGATAAAAACAATAGATGATAAAATACTTCCAAAACTATTCAAATGTTTAATCGTACTTACCATATCTGAAATGAAAGATACAATATGTAGAAGTAGTAAAGCAAAAAAGACTTTTTTCAAGAAAGGATAGAGATAATCTTTGTCAAAATAGTTTAGTTCCAAATTAAAATATGTAATGATTTTATCTATTATAAAATATGAGATTAAATTTATTATGAAAAAGAATGCTTGTTCATATTGTTGTACAAGTAAATCTCCTGTAATAGATGATGAAATGACAGATAAAAAAGTATGAGTACTTTGATACAGTAATGAAAATAATATACTTAAAAAGATACTTTTGGAATAATTATATTTTTTGAAAAATTTTAAAAAAATATAAAAAATAATTGGGTAAACATTAATTAATACATAATGTATAATTAATAATAAATCAATGTTATTGAACATAAATAAGAAATAAAAATAAATTATTTGAAAAAATAAGAGTATAAAACCTAAAATATTTTTATCTTTATTAGATGTTTTGCATATTTTACCATAAATCATACTAATTAAAATGCAAGTTAATAACATATCTATTATTCCTAGTATTATTTCAACTATTGTACCCATATTTTCTTTTTACTCCTTATCTTTTTTTAAATAGAAATACGAAAGAACCAAAAGTTTTTCGAACATCCCCACCTTGAATCTTTTGCAAGTCTTTTTCCTTCAAAGCTACAAACTGTTCCAATTTAACTGTGTTTTTCATAATAAAATCTCCTAAAATGTTTTTTTTCTTGTAAGCTAACTTACAAAAACTATTATACAAAATGGAATTTCGTTTTAGATAAAATTCTCTCAACTGTCATTTTTTTCTCCCCAAGTGTACTTTTTTAAGAAAAAAGCCGGGAAAATTCCCAGCTTTGCTACTATATTGATCCCAGCAGGATTCGAACCTGCGACCGTTCGCTTAGAAGGCGAATGCTCTATCCAGCTGAGCTATGAGACCCAATACAGCTATTCTACCAAAAATTCAATTGAAAGTCAATTTTCTATTTATGATAGGGCGAGCCCTGCTGTATTGTAAAAGCTCGATAGATTTGTTCAACAAGGACTAGTCTCATTAACTGATGGGGCAAGGTTAAACGACCAAAACTAACAGAGAGATTGGCTCTCTTTTTTACATCCCGTGCTAATCCCAGACTCCCTCCAATAATAAAAGTAAGAGTAGAAAATCCTTTTATAGAAGCTTCTTCTAAATGTTTACTAAATTCTTCTGAGGAGAAAGTTTTCCCTTCAATGGCTAACACAATAACAAAATCACGGTCACCAACTTTTGATAAAATTCTCTGACCTTCTATTTCTAAAATCTTTTGATTTTCTGATTCACTGGCCTTATCTGGTGTTTTTTCATCTGCTAGCTCTATCATTTCAAGCTTAGCAAATCGAGAAATTCGTTTTGAATACTCTGCGATACCATCTTTTAAATACTTTTCTTTCAGTTTCCCAACTGTTACAACTTTAATTTTCATGACTCTATTCTAACATATTCTCTATTTTTTCACATCTTATTCACAAAATAAAAGGTTAATTTTAGCCGAGAAAACCACAGATTTCTGAAAGTTATCCACAATCTGTGAAAAACTTTTGTTTTTAAGTTATAATTAAGCTAGTCAGTTTATACTTTCAGTAATTTCAAACAAATGGAGGCAAATATGAAACATCTAAAAACATTTTACAAAAAATGGTTTCAATTATTAGTCGTTATCGTCATTAGCTTTATTAGTGGAGCCTTGGGTAGCTTTTCAATAAACCAACTAACTCAAAAAAGTACTATAAGTACCTCTAACAACAATAGTACTATTACACAGACTGCCTATAAGAATGAAAATTCAACAACACAGGCTGTTAACAAAGTAAAAGATGCCGTTGTATCTGTTATTACTTATTCAGCAAACAGACAAAATAGCGTATTTGGTAATGATGATACTGACACTGATTCTCAGCAAATCTCTAGTGAAGGATCTGGGGTTATTTATAAAAAGAATGATAAAGAAGCTTATATTGTCACCAATAATCACGTTATAAATGGCGCCAGCAAAGTAGATATTCGTTTGTCAGATGGAACTAAAGTACCTGGAGAAATTGTCGGAGCGGATACTTTCTCTGATATTGCTGTCGTCAAAATCTCTTCAGAAAAAGTTACAACAGTAGCTGAGTTTGGTGATTCTAGCAAGTTAACCGTAGGAGAAACTGCTATTGCCATTGGTAGCCCGTTAGGTTCTGAATATGCAAATACTGTCACTCAAGGTATCGTATCTAGTCTTAATCGAAATGTATCTTTAAAATCTGAAGATGGACAAGCCATTTCTACAAAAGCAATCCAAACTGATACTGCTATTAACCCAGGTAACTCTGGTGGCCCACTAATCAATATTCAAGGACAAGTTATCGGAATTACCTCAAGTAAAATTGCTACAAATGGAGGAACATCTGTAGAAGGTCTTGGTTTTGCAATACCTGCAAATGATGCTATCAATATTATTGAACAGTTGGAAAAGAACGGAAAAGTGACTCGTCCAGCTTTGGGCATCCAAATGGTCAATCTCTCAAATATTAATACAAGTGATATTAGAAGACTGAATATTCCAAGCAATGTAACATCTGGTGTAGTTGTTCGTTCTGTACAAAGTAATATGCCTGCCAATGGTCACCTTGAAAAATACGATGTTATTACAAAAGTAGATGACAAAGACATTGCTTCATCAACAGATTTACAAAGTGCTCTTTACAATCATTCTATCGGAGACACCATTAAGATAACTTACTATCGTAACGGTAAAGAAGAAACTACATCTATTAAACTTGACAAGAGTTCAGGTGATTTAGAATCTTAATTGACATCTATGTAAAGAAAGCTTTACATAAGAGAAAAGATGTGTTAGTGTAGAATCATGGAAAAATTTGAAATGATTTCTATCACAGATATACAAAAAAATCCCTATCAACCTCGAAAAGAATTTGATGGAGAAAAACTACATGAACTAGCACAGTCTATCAAAGAAAATGGGGTCATTCAACCGATTATTGTTCGTCAATCTCCTGTTATTGGTTATGAAATCCTTGCAGGAGAGAGACGCTATCGGGCTTCACTTTTAGCTGGTCTAAGGTCTATCCCAGCTGTTGTTAAACAGCTTTCAGATCAAGAGATGATGGTCCAGTCCATCATTGAAAATTTGCAAAGAGAAAATTTAAATCCAATAGAAGAAGCACGCGCCTATGAATCTCTTGTAGAGAAAGGATTTACCCATGCTGAAATTGCAGATAAAATGGGCAAGTCTCGTCCTTATATCAGCAACTCTATTCGCTTGCTGTCCTTGCCAGAACAGATTATCTCAGAAGTAGAAAATGGCAAACTATCACAAGCTCATGCGCGTTCTCTAGTTGGGTTGAATAAGGAACAACAAGACTATTTCTTTCAACGAATTATAGAGGAAGACATTTCTGTAAGGAAGTTAGAAGCTCTTCTGACAGAGAAAAAACAAAAGAAACTTCAAAAAACGAATCATTTCATACAAAATGAAGAAGAACAGTTAAAAAAACTACTCGGATTAGATGTAGAAATCAAACTGTCTAAAAAAGATAGCGGAAAAATCATTATTGCTTTCTCAAATCCAGAAGAATACAGTAGAATTATCAACAGCCTGAAATAAGGCTGTTCTTTTATTTTTTTATCTCACAGGGTTATCCACTCTTTTTTTTAATAAAAAGCTTAATAAATCAATAGTTCCTGCCTTTATCCCCAACCTGTGGATAAAACTTGGTAACATTGTGGATTATTTTTCACAGCTTGTGGAAAATTCTTGTTTTCTATGGTAAAATAGATCTAGTATTAAACTTTTAAATAGTAAAGGAGGAGAATGGAGTGAAAGAAAAACAATTTTGGAATCGTATATTAGAATTTGCTCAAGAAAGACTGACTCGATCCATGTATGATTTCTATGCTATTCAAGCTGAACTCATTAAGATAGAGGAAAATGTTGCCACCATATTTTTACCACGATCTGAAATGGAAATGGTCTGGGAAAAACAACTAAAAGATATCATTGTAGTAGCTGGTTTTGAGATTTATGATGCTGAAATAACTCCCCACTATATTTTCACCAAGCCTCAAGATACGATTATCCCACAAGTTGAAGAAGCTCCAAATTCAACTCTCTATAACTATAGTCCAAAGTTAGCATCTATTCCTTATTCGGATACTGGATTAAAAGAAAAGTATACCTTTGATAATTTTATCCAAGGGGATGGAAATGTTTGGGCAGTATCAGCCGCCTTGGCTGTCTCTGAAGATTTGGCCTTGACCTATAATCCTCTTTTTATCTATGGAGGACCTGGCCTTGGTAAGACTCACTTACTCAATGCCATTGGGAATGAGATTTTGAAAAATATTCCTGATGCGCGTGTTAAGTACATTCCTGCTGAAAGCTTTATAAACGACTTTCTTGAACATCTGAGACTGGGTGAAATGGATAAGTTCAAAAAAACCTACCGTAGCCTCGATCTCTTGTTAATTGATGATATTCAATCGCTGAGTGGAAAAAAAGTTGCAACTCAGGAAGAATTTTTCAATACTTTCAATGTTCTCCATAACAATCAAAAACAAATTGTTCTGACTAGTGATCGTAGTCCTAAACACTTAGAGGGCCTTGAAGAAAGACTTGTCACGCGCTTTAGCTGGGGCTTGACGCAAAACATCACACCACCTGACTTTGAGACACGTATTGCCATTTTACAAAGCAAAACAGAACATTTAGACTACCATTTCCAAAGTGATACCCTAGAATACCTAGCTGGTCAATTTGATTCAAACGTCCGAGAACTTGAAGGAGCAATCAACGACATCACTTTAATTGCCAGAGTGAAGAAGATTAAAGATATCACAATCGATATCGCTGCAGAGGCTATTCGAGCACGTAAACAAGATGTTAACCAGATGCTCGTCATCCCAATTGATAAAATCCAAAATGAAGTCGGTAATTTTTATGGTGTCAGTGTCAAAGAAATGAAGGGAAGCAGACGCCTTCAAAATATTGTTTTAGCCCGTCAAGTAGCTATGTATTTATCTAGAGAACTAACAGATAATAGTCTTCCAAAAATTGGGAAGGAATTTGGTGGAAAAGATCACACAACAGTCATTCATGCCCATGCCAAAATTAAATCTTTGATTGATGAAGACGATAATTTACGTTTAGAAATTGAATCCATCAAAAAGAAAATTAAATAGCTTGTGGATAACTTTTACTTTATTATCTTTTTTATCCACATTTTTTAAACAAACCAAAAAACTTGATATTACTTGTTTAAAGTCTGTTTTCCACAGATTTCACAGACTCTATTATTACTATTATCCTTCTAATACTAAAAATAAATAAAGGAGAATCCATGATTCATTTTTCAATTAATAAAAATTTATTTCTACAAGCTTTAAATACTACTAAGAGAGCTATTAGTTCTAAAAATGCCATTCCAATTTTATCAACTGTCAAAATTGACGTGACCAATGAAGGTGTTACTTTAATTGGTTCAAATGGTCAAATTTCAATTGAAAATTTTATTTCTCAAAAAAATGAAGATGCTGGTTTGTTAATTACTTCTTTAGGTTCAATTCTTCTTGAAGCTTCTTTCTTTATCAATGTTGTATCTAGTCTACCTGATGTGACTCTTGATTTTAAAGAAATTGAACAAAATCAAATTGTTTTAACTAGCGGCAAATCAGAAATTACCCTAAAAGGAAAAGATAGCGAGCAATATCCACGAATCCAAGAAATTTCAGCAAGCACTCCTTTAATTCTTGAAACAAAATTACTTAAGAAAATTATCAATGAAACAGCTTTTGCTGCAAGTACACAAGAAAGTCGTCCAATTTTAACAGGTGTTCATTTTGTATTGAGCCAACACAAAGAGTTAAAAACAGTTGCAACAGACTCTCATCGTCTAAGCCAGAAAAAATTAACGCTTGAAAAAAATAGTGATGATTTTGATGTCGTGATTCCTAGCCGTTCTCTACGCGAATTTTCAGCAGTATTTACAGACGATATTGAAACTGTAGAGATTTTCTTTGCCAACAATCAAATCCTCTTTAGAAGCGAAAATATTAGCTTCTATACTCGTTTGTTAGAAGGTAACTATCCTGATACAGATCGTTTGATTCCAACAGACTTTAACACTACTATTACTTTTGATGTTGTAAACTTACGCCAGTCAATGGAGCGTGCTCGCCTTTTATCAAGTGCGACTCAAAATGGTACTGTAAAACTTGAAATAAAAGATGGGGTTGTTAGCGCTCATGTTCACTCTCCAGAAGTTGGTAAAGTAAACGAAGAAATCGATACTGATCAAGTTACTGGTGAAGATTTGACCATTAGTTTCAATCCAACTTATTTGATTGATTCCCTTAAGGCTTTAAATAGCGAAAAGGTGACCATTAGCTTTATCTCAGCCGTTCGTCCATTTACTCTTGTGCCAGCAGACACTGATGAGGACTTCATGCAGCTCATTACACCAGTTCGTACAAATTAAGTGAAAGAGGTTGAGCCTAGCTCGCCTCTTTTATGATATAATCGAAAAAGAAAAGGAGAGTAGTATGTATCAAGTTGGAAATTTTGTTGAAATGAAAAAACCACATGCTTGCACCATCAAGTCAACAGGAAAAAAAGCTAATCGTTGGGAAATTACACGTGTAGGAGCAGATATAAAAATCAAATGTAGCAATTGTGACCATGTTGTCATGATGGGGCGCTATGATTTTGATCGAAAAATGAATAAAATTATTGACTGAGAACTCTTAGTTAGAGGGTTAGCACTTTATCCCTTTTTGTGTTATAATATTAGGGATTGAAATGAAAACGGAGAATGAGAAAATATGGCTTTAACAGCAGGTATCGTTGGTTTGCCAAACGTTGGTAAATCAACACTATTTAATGCAATTACAAAAGCAGGAGCAGAGGCAGCAAACTACCCATTTGCGACGATTGATCCAAACGTTGGAATGGTAGAAGTTCCAGATGAACGCCTCCAAAAATTGACGGAAATGATTACTCCTAAAAAGACAGTTCCAACAACATTTGAGTTTACAGATATCGCAGGGATTGTAAAAGGTGCATCAAAAGGAGAAGGGCTAGGGAATAAATTCTTGGCCAATATCCGTGAAGTAGATGCGATTGTTCATGTAGTTCGTGCTTTTGATGATGAAAATGTCATGCGCGAGCAAGGACGTGAAGATGCTTTTGTGGATCCCCTGGCAGATATTGATACTATTAACCTAGAGTTGATTCTTGCTGACTTAGAATCAGTTAACAAACGATATGCGCGTGTAGAAAAGATGGCACGTACGCAAAAAGATAAAGAATCAGTAGCAGAGTTTAATGTTCTTCAAAAGATTAAACCTGTTCTTGAAGATGGAAAATCAGCTCGAACTATTGAATTTACAGATGAAGAACAAAAAGTTGTCAAAGGTCTCTTCCTTTTGACCACTAAACCAGTTCTTTATGTTGCTAATGTGGATGAAGATGTGGTTTCAGAACCTGACTCTATCGACTATGTTAAACAAATTCGTGAATTTGCAGCGACAGAAAATGCTGAAGTAGTCGTTATTTCTGCGCGTGCTGAGGAAGAAATTTCTGAGTTAGACGATGAAGATAAGCAAGAGTTTCTTGAAGCACTTGGGTTGACAGAATCAGGCGTTGACAAGTTGACTCGCGCTGCTTACCACTTGCTTGGACTGGGAACTTATTTCACAGCTGGTGAAAAAGAAGTTCGCGCTTGGACCTTCAAACGTGGTATGAAGGCTCCTCAAGCAGCTGGTATTATCCACTCAGACTTTGAAAAAGGATTTATTCGTGCAGTAACCATGTCATATGAGGATCTAGTGAAATACGGATCTGAAAAGGCCGTAAAAGAAGCTGGGCGCTTGCGTGAAGAAGGTAAAGAATATATCGTTCAAGATGGCGATATCATGGAATTCCGCTTTAATGTCTAAAGAAATTAATGAATAGTGTCAATTAGGTTGGAAAAAAATTCCAACCCTTTTGGCTTTTGAAAGGAAAAATAAATGACCAAATTACTTGTAGGATTAGGAAATCCAGGGGATAAATATTTTGAAACAAAACACAATGTTGGATTTATGTTGATTGACCAACTAGCGAAGAAACAGAATGTCACTTTTACACATGATAAGATATTTCAAGCTGACCTAGCATCCTTTTTCCTAAATGGAGAAAAAATTTATCTTGTCAAACCAACGACATTTATGAATGAAAGCGGAAAAGCGGTTCATGCTTTATTAACTTATTATGGTTTAGATATTGAAGATTTACTCATCATTTACGATGACCTTGACATGGAAGTTGGAAAGATTCGCTTAAGAGCAAAGGGATCCGCAGGTGGTCATAATGGTATCAAGTCTATTATTCAACATATTGGAACCCAGACATTTAATCGTGTTAAGATTGGAATCGGAAGACCTAAAAATGGAATGTCAGTTGTTAACCATGTTTTGAGTAAGTTTGACAAGGATGATTATATTGGTATTTTACAGTCTATTGACAAAGTTGACGATTCTGTAAACTACTATTTACAAGAGAAAAACTTTGAAAAAACGATGCAGAGGTATAACGGATAAATGGTGGCCTTATTAGATTTATTCTCAGAAAATGATCAGATAAAAAAATGGCATCAAAATCTGACAGATAAGAAAAGACAATTAATGTTAGGCTTGTCAACTTCTACAAAAGCTTTAGCAATTGCTAGTAGTTTGAGACAGGAAGATAAGATTGTGTTATTGACGTCAACTTATGGAGAAGCAGAAGGACTTGTTAGTGATCTTATATCTGTCTTGGGTGAGGAACTTATCTATCCATTTTTGGTAGATGACTCCCCTATGGTCGAGTTTTTGATGTCTTCACAAGAAAAAATCATTTCACGGGTTGAAGCCTTGCGTTTTTTGACTGATTCATCTAAGAAAGGGATTTTAGTTTGTAATATCGCAGCAAGTCGATTGATTTTACCGTCTCCCAATATATTTAAAGATAGTATTGTAAAAATAACAGTTGGTGAAGAATATGACCAACACGCACTTATCCATCAGTTAAAAGAGATAGGCTATCGAAAAGTTACACAAGTACAAACTCAAGGCGAATTTAGTCTGCGAGGAGATATTTTAGATATTTTTGAAATATCCCAGTTAGAACCTTACCGAATCGAATTTTTTGGTGATGAAGTCGATGGTATTAGGTCATTTGAAGTCGAAACACAATTATCGAAAGAAAATCAGACAGAACTCACTATCTTTCCAGCTAGTGATATGCTTTTGAGAGAAAAGGATTATCAACGAGGACAGTCAGCTTTAGAAAAACAAATTTCAAAAACGTTATCACCTATTTTAAAATCATACTTAGAAGAAATTCTTTCAAGTTTTAACCAAAAACAAATTCATTCTGATTCACGGAAATTTTTATCTTTGTGTTATGATAAGACATGGACTGTTTTTGACTATATTGAAAAAGATACCCCAGTATTCTTTGATGATTATCAGAAATTGATGAATCAGTATGAAGTCTTTGAAAGGGAGTTAGCACAATACTTTACAGAAGAATTACAGAACAGTAAAGCATTTTCTGAGATGCAGTATTTTGCTGATACAGAGCAAATCTACAAAAAACAGAGTCCGGTTACCTTTTTCTCTAATCTTCAAAAAGGGTTAGGAAATCTCAAGTTTGACAAAATTTATCAATTTAATCAATATCCTATGCAGGAGTTTTTCAATCAATTTTCTTTTCTAAAAGAAGAAATTGAGAGATACAAAAAAATGGATTATACTATTATCCTGCAGTCTAGCAATTCAATGGGAAGTAAAACATTGGAGGATGTTTTAGAGGAATACCAGATTAAATTGGATTCCATAGATAAGTCAAGTATTTGTAAAGAATCTGTAAACTTAATCGAGGGTAATCTCAGACATGGTTTTCATTTTGTAGATGAAAAGGTTTTATTGATAACTGAACATGAGATTTTTCAAAAGAAATTGAAACGTCGTTTTCGAAGACAACATGTTTCAAACGCAGAGAGATTAAAAGATTACAATGAACTTGAAAAAGGAGATTACGTTGTTCACCATATCCATGGAATTGGTCAATATCTAGGGATTGAAACCATTGAAATCAAAGGGATTCACCGTGATTATGTTAGTGTTCAATACCAAAACGGGGATCAAATCTCTATCCCAGTGGAACAGATTCATCTGCTTTCCAAATACGTTTCAAGTGACGGGAAAGCTCCTAAACTCAATAAATTAAATGACGGTCATTTCAAAAAAGCCAAGCAAAAAGTTAAGAACCAGGTAGAGGATATAGCTGACGATTTAATCAAACTTTATTCTGAACGCAGCCAGTTGAAGGGTTTTGCTTTCTCAGCTGATGATGAGGATCAACATGCTTTTGATGATGCCTTCCCTTATGTTGAAACGGATGATCAACTTCGTAGTGTTGAGGAAATCAAGAGAGATATGCAGGCTTCTCAGCCAATGGATCGACTTTTAGTTGGGGATGTTGGTTTTGGAAAGACTGAAGTTGCTATGCGTGCAGCCTTTAAGGCAGTCAATGATCACAAACAGGTTGTCGTTCTAGTTCCGACAACGGTTTTAGCGCAACAGCACTATACGAATTTTAAGGAACGATTCCAAAATTTTGCAGTTAATATTGATGTATTGAGTCGCTTTAGAAGTAAAAAAGAGCAGACTGAAACACTTGAAAAATTGAAAAAGGGTCAAGTTGATATTTTGATTGGAACACATCGTGTTTTGTCAAAAGATGTTATGTTTGCTGATTTGGGCTTGATGATTATTGATGAGGAACAGCGATTTGGTGTCAAGCATAAGGAAACCTTGAAAGAATTGAAGAAACAAGTGGATGTTCTAACTTTGACAGCAACGCCGATTCCTCGTACCCTTCACATGTCTATGCTGGGAATCAGAGATTTGTCTGTTATTGAAACTCCGCCGACTAATCGTTATCCAGTGCAAACCTATGTCTTAGAAAAGAATGATAGTGTGATTCGTGATGCTGTCTTGCGTGAAATGGAGCGTGGAGGTCAAGTTTACTATCTTTACAATAAAGTTGACACAATTGATCAGAAGGTTTCAGAATTACAGGAGTTGATTCCAGAGGCTTCGATTGGGTATGTTCATGGGCAAATGAGTGAGATTCAGTTAGAAAATACTCTACTAGATTTCATTGAAGGTCAGTATGATATCTTGGTGACAACTACCATTATTGAGACAGGGGTGGACATTCCAAATGCCAATACTTTATTTATTGAAAATGCGGATCATATGGGCTTGTCAACCTTGTATCAGTTAAGAGGAAGAGTCGGTCGTAGTAATCGTATTGCTTATGCCTATCTCATGTATCGTCCAGAAAAATCAATCAGTGAAGTCTCCGAGAAGAGATTAGAAGCGATTAAAGGATTTACAGAATTGGGCTCTGGATTTAAGATTGCAATGCGAGATCTTTCGATTCGTGGAGCAGGAAATCTCTTAGGCAAGTCTCAGTCTGGTTTCATTGATTCTGTTGGTTTTGAATTGTATTCGCAATTACTAGAGGAAGCTATTGCTAAACGACATGGTAATGGGAACATAAGGACCAAAGGAAATGCCGAATTGATTTTACAAATTGATGCTTATCTTCCTGATACCTATATTTCTGATCAACGACATAAGATTGAAGTTTACAAGAAAATTCGTCAAATTGACAACCGTGTCAATTATGAGGAGTTACAAGAAGAGCTGATGGACCGTTTTGGAGAATACCCAGATGTGGTTGCTTATCTTTTAGAGATTGGTTTAGTCAAGTCATATTTGGACAAGGTCTTTGTTCAACGTGTGGAAAGAAAAGAGAATAAGATTACAGTCCAATTTGAAAAAATTACTCAGCGACTGTTCTTGGCTCAAGATTATTTTAAATCTTTATCAGCAACGAATTTAAAAGCAGCCATAACTGAGAATAAGGGATTAATGGAAGTTGTATTTGATATCCGAAACAAGAAGGACTATGAAATTTTAGAAGGTCTGCTCATTTTTGGAGAAAGGTTATTAGAGATAAAAGAATCAAAGGAAGCAATTTCCTTTTAACATTTTTCTTCTATAAAGGGGATAAAAATGGTACAATAATAATTTGAGGTAATAAAAATGAGATTAGATAAATATTTAAAAGTATCAAGAATTATCAAGCGTCGTACAGTCGCAAAAGAAGTAGCAGATAAAGGTAGAATTAAGGTAAATGGAATTTTGGCTAAAAGTTCAACGGACTTGAAAGTTAATGACAAAGTTGAAATTCGCTTTGGCAATAAGTTGCTACTTGTAAAAGTACTGGAGATGAAAGATAGTACAAAAAAAGAAGATGCGGCAGGAATGTATGAAATTATCAGTGAAACACGGGTAGAAGAAAATGTCTAAAAATATCGTACAATTGAATAATTCTTTTATTCAAAATGAACACCAACGTCGTCGCTATCTGATGAAAGAACGACAAAAACGTAATCGTTTCATGGGTTGGGTTCTTATTTTGATGATTTTATTGTTCATTTTACCAACTTATAATCTTGCTCAAAGCTATCATCAATTACTCCAAAGACGTCAACAGTTATCAGACTTGCAAACTCAGTATCAAACCTTGAGTGAGGAAAAGGAGAAAGAGACAGCTTTTGCCACAAAGTTGAAAGATGAAGATTACGCTGCTAAATACATGCGTGCAAAATATTATTATTCTAAGAATCGGGAAGCTGTTTATACGATTCCTGACTTGCTCCCAAGGTGATAAAATGGAAAATTTATTAGATGTAATAGAGCAATTTTTGAGTCTATCGGATGAAAAGCTGGAAGAGTTGGCTGATAAAAATCAATTATTGCGTTTACAAGAAGAAAAGGAAAGGAAGAATGCGTAAATTCTTAATTATTTTGTTGTTACCGAGTTTTTTGACCATTTCAAAAGTCGTTAGCACAGAAAAAGAAGTAGTCTATACTTCAAAAGAAATTTATTACCTTTCACAATCTGACTTTGGTATTTATTTTAGAGAAAAATTAAGTTCTCCCATGGTTTATGGAGAGATTCCTGTTTATGCGAATGAAGATTTAGTAGTGGAATCTGGAAAATTGATTCCCAAAATAAGTTTTCAAATAACCGAGTGGCGCTTGAATAAACAAGGGATTCCAGTATTTAAGTTATCTAACCATCAATTTATTGCTGCAGACAAACGATTTTTATATGATCAATCAGAGGTAACTCCAACAATAAAAAAAGTATGGTTAGAATCTGATTTTAAACTGTACAATAGTCCTTATGATTTAAAAGAAGTGAAATCATCCTTATCAGCTTATTCGCAAGTTTCAATTGATAAGACCATGTTTGTAGAAGGGAAAGAATTTCTACATATTGATCAAGTTGGATGGGTATATAAGGAATTAACTTCTGAAGAAGATAATCGGATGAATAAAGTGCAAGAAATATTATCTGAAAAATATCAGAAAACTTCTTTCTCTATTTATGTTAAGCAACTGACTACTGGAAAAGAAGCTGGTATCAATCAAGATGAAAAGATGTATGCAGCTAGCATTTTAAAATTACCTTATCTCTACTATACGCAAGAAAAAATAAATGAGGGTCTTTATCAGTTAGACACGACTGTAAAATACGTATCAGCAGTCAATGATTTTCCAGGTTCTTATAAACCAGAGGGAAGTGGTAGTCTCCCTAAAAAAGAGGATAATAAAGAGTATTCTATAAAGGACTTAATCACAAAAGTATCTAAAGAATCGGATAATGTAGCTCATAATCTATTGGGATATTACATTTCAAATCAATCTGATGCTATATTCAAATCCAAGACGTCTGCTATTATGGGAGATGATTGGGATTCCAAAGAAAAATTGATTTCTTCCAAGATGGCCGGGAAGGTCATGGAAGCTATTTATAATCAAAATGGATTTGTGCTAGAGTCTTTGACTAAAACAGATTTTGATAATCAGCGAATTGCCAAAGGTGTTTCTGTTAAAGTAGCTCATAAAATTGGAGATGCGGATGAATTTAAGCATGATACAGGTGTTGTTTATGCAGATTCTCCATTTATTCTTTCTATTTTCACAAAGAATTCTGATTATGATACGATTTCTAAGATAGCCAAAGATGTTTATGAGGTTCTAAAATGAGAGAACAAGATTTTTTAAATCATTTTCTTAATAAGGGATATTTCAAAAAACATGCTAAGGTGGTGCTAGCTCTTTCTGGTGGATTAGATTCTATGTTTCTATTTAAGGTATTATCTACGTATCAAAAAGAGTTAGAAATTGAATTGATTCTAGCTCATGTGAATCATAAGCAGCGAGTAGAATCAGATTGGGAAGAAAAGGAATTAAGGAAGTTGGCTGCTGAAGCAGAGCTTCCTATTTATATCAGCAATTTTTCAGGAGAATTTTCGGAAGCGCGTGCTCGAGATTTTCGTTATGAATTTTTTAAAAAAGTCATGAAAAAGACAGGTGCGACAGCCTTAGTCACTGCTCACCATGCTGATGACCAGGTGGAAACGATTTTGATGCGCTTGATTCGAGGCACTCGTTTGCGCTATCTATCAGGAATTAAGGAGAAGCAAGTTGTCGGAGAGATAGAAATCATTCGTCCCTTCTTGCATTTTCAAAAAAAAGACTTTCCACCAATTTTTCACTTTGAAGATATATCAAATCAGGAAAATCATTATTTGCGCAACCGTATTCGAAACTCTTATTTACCAGAATTGGAAAAAGAAAATCCTCGATTTAGGGATGCAATATTGAGAATCGGTAATGAAATTTTAGATTATGACATAGCCATAGCTGAATTATCAAAGAATATTGATGTAGAAAATGTAGAGCAGCTATTGTCTTACTCTGAGTCCACACAAAGAGTTTTACTTCAAACTTATCTGAATCGTTTTACAGATTTGAATCTTACAAAAGCTCAGTTTGATGAAGTTCGACAGATTTTAAAAACTAAAAGCCAGTATCGTCATCCGCTTAAAAATGGTTATGAATTAGTAAAAGAGTATCAACAGTTTCGGATTTGTAAAATCAGTCCTCAGGCTGATGAAAAGGAAGAGGAACTTGTGTTACACTATCAAAATCAGGTATCTTATCAAGGATATTTATTTTCCTTTGGGATTCGATTAGAAGGTGAATCAATTCAACAAATACCTGTTTCACGGGAAACATCAATACACATTCGTCATCGAAAAAGAGGAGATTTTTTGATTCAAAATGGGCATAGAAAAAAACTCAGACGTCTATTTATTGATTTGAAAATCCCTATGGAAAAGCGAAAATCTGCTCTGATTATTGAGCAATTTGGTGAAATTGTCTCAATTTTGGGAATTGCGACCAGTAATTTGAGTAAAAACACGAAAAATGATATAATGAACACTGTACTTTATATAGAAAAAATAGATAGGTAAAAAAATGTTAGAAAACGATATTAAAAAAATCCTCGTTTCACACGATGAAATTACAGCAGCTGCTAAAAAATTAGGTGCTCAATTAACTAAGGACTATGCAGGAAAAAATCCAATCTTAGTTGGGATTTTAAAAGGATCTATTCCTTTTATGGCTGAATTGGTTAAACATATCGACACACATATTGAAATGGACTTCATGATGGTTTCTAGCTACCATGGTGGAACAGCAAGTAGTGGTGTCATCAATATCAAGCAAGATGTGACTCAAGATATCAAAGGAAGACATGTTCTATTTGTAGAGGATATCATTGATACAGGACAAACTTTGAAGAATTTGCGAGATATGTTTATTGAAAGAGAAGCTGCTTCTGTTAACATTGCAACCTTGTTGGATAAACCAGAAGGACGTGTTGTAGAAATTGAGGCAGACTATACTTGCTTTACTATTCCCAATGAGTTTGTAGTAGGTTATGGTTTAGACTACAAAGAAAATTATCGTAACCTTCCTTATGTTGGAGTATTGAAAGAAGAAGTATATTCAAATTAGAAAGAACAATTTTTAATGAAAAAACAAAATAATGGTTTAATTAAAAATCCTTTTCTATGGTTATTACTTATTTTTTTCCTAGTTACAAGTTACCAGTATTTTAGTACAGGTAGTGTTGCAGGGAAAAGTGAGCAAATTAATTATACAGAATTGGTAAAAGAAATTACCGATGACAATGTAAAAGAATTGACTTACCAACCAAATGGCAGTGTTATCGAAGTTTCAGGTGTTTATAAAAATCCTAAAACAAGTAAAGAAGAAACAGGCATTCAGTTCTTTTCTCCATCTGCTACAACAGTAGAGAAATTTTCAAGCATCATTCTTCCTTCAGATACGACGGTATCAGAATTACAAAAGCTTGCTTCTGACCATAAAGCGGAAGTAACTGTTAAGCATGAAAGTTCAAGTGGTATGTGGATTAATATTCTTGTATCCATTGTGCCATTCGGTATTCTTTTCTTCTTCCTATTCTCTATGATGGGAAATATGGGAGGAAATAATAGCCGTAACCCGATGAGTTTTGGACGTAGTAAGGCTAAAGCTGCAAATAAAGAAGATATTAAAGTAAGATTTTCAGATGTTGCTGGAGCTGAGGAAGAAAAACAAGAACTAGTTGAAGTTGTTGAATTTTTAAAAGATCCAAAACGATTTACAAAACTTGGAGCCCGTATTCCAGCAGGTGTTCTTTTGGAGGGACCTCCGGGAACAGGTAAAACTTTGCTTGCTAAAGCAGTCGCCGGAGAAGCAGGTGTTCCATTCTTTAGTATCTCAGGTTCTGACTTTGTAGAAATGTTTGTCGGAGTTGGAGCTAGTCGTGTTCGTTCTCTTTTTGAAGATGCTAAAAAAGCAGCACCAGCTATTATCTTTATCGATGAAATTGATGCTGTTGGACGTCAACGTGGAGTCGGTCTTGGCGGAGGTAATGACGAACGTGAGCAAACCTTGAATCAACTCTTGATTGAGATGGACGGTTTTGAGGGAAATGAAGGGATTATCGTTATCGCTGCGACAAACCGTTCAGATGTACTTGATCCTGCCCTTTTGCGTCCAGGACGTTTTGATAGAAAAGTATTGGTTGGCCGTCCTGATGTTAAAGGTCGCGAAGCAATCTTGAAAGTTCATGCTAAGAACAAGCCTTTAGCAGAAGATGTTGATTTGAAATTAGTTGCCCAACAAACTCCAGGTTTTGTTGGTGCTGATTTAGAGAATGTATTGAATGAGGCGGCTCTAGTTGCTGCTCGTCGAAATAAATCGATAATTGATGCTTCAGATATTGATGAAGCAGAAGATAGAGTTATTGCTGGTCCTTCTAAGAAAGATAAGACAGTTTCACAAAAAGAACGTGAATTGGTTGCCTACCATGAGGCTGGACATACTATTGTTGGTTTAGTCTTGTCGAATGCCCGCGTTGTCCATAAGGTTACAATTGTACCACGTGGCCGTGCAGGTGGTTACATGATTGCACTTCCTAAGGAAGATCAAATGCTTCTATCTAAAGAAGATATGAAAGAGCAATTGGCTGGTTTAATGGGTGGCCGTGTAGCTGAAGAAATTATCTTTAATGTCCAAACTACAGGAGCTTCAAACGACTTTGAACAAGCAACGCAAATGGCGCGTGCAATGGTTACAGAGTATGGTATGAGTGAAAAACTTGGTCCAGTACAATATGAAGGAAACCATGCTATGTTTGGTGCACAGAGTCCTCAAAAATCAATTTCAGAACAAACAGCTTATGAAATTGACGAGGAAGTTCGTTCATTATTAAATGAAGCACGAAATAAAGCTGCTGAAATTATTCAGTCAAATCGTGAAACTCACAAGTTGATTGCAGAAGCATTATTGAAATATGAAACATTGGATAGCACACAAATTAAATCTCTCTATGAAACAGGAAAGATGCCTGAAACAGTAGAAGAGGAATCTCATGCATTATCTTATGATGAAGTGAAGTCAAAAATGAATGACGAAAAATAACCCTGAGAGAGGCAAACCCTCTCTTTTTTGTGCAGTTGAGGCAGTGTAGAGAACAGAATGGGGAAAATGGGACAAAAGTGTATCTGAATCTGTTAGACTGTATCTAGAAAGGGGAACAATATGATTGAAGAATTGTATGAAGAAGTCCGAGGCATTGTGTACAAGTGTAGAAATGAATATCATCTCCATTTATGGGAGCTATCGGATTGGGATCAAGAGGGTATGATTTGTTTACATGAATTGATCAGTAGAGAAGAAGGACTAGTAGAAGATACACCACGCTTACGTAGATACTTCAAAACTAAATTCCGGAATCGGATTTTAGACTATATCCGTAAACAAGAAAGCCAGAAGCGTAGATATGATAAAGAACCTTATGAAGAAGTAGGTGAGCTCAGTCATCGTATCAGTGAGGGCGGTCTGTGGCTAGATGACTATTATCTCTTTCATGAGACACTAAGAGATTATAGAAACAAACAAAGTAAAGATAAACAAGAAGAGTTAGAACGTGTCTTAAGAAACGAACGCTTCCGAGGTCGTCAAAGAGTATTAAGAGACTTACGTATTGTGTTTAAAGAGTTTGACATCCGTACTCATTAGGAAGTCATGCAAAAAAATAGAAAAAAGATAAAAAAAGTAGTTGACAAAGTTTAAAAAGTGGGTATAATAGTAAGAGTTGAAAATAACAACTCAGGTCCGTTGGTCAAGGGGTTAAGACACCGCCTTTTCACGGCGGTAACACGGGTTCGAATCCCGTACGGACTATGGTATGTTGCAGATGAAACACTTGATGAAAAAAGTTTAAAAAAGTTTCAAAAAAGTGTTGACAAGCGAAAGCGACTGTGATATACTAATATAGTTGTCACTTGAGAGAAGCAAATGACAAAGACCTTTGAAAACTGAACAAGACGAACCAATGTGCAGGGCACTACAACTAATGTTGTAGTACTGAACAATGAAAAAACAATAAATCTGTCAGTGACAGAAATGAGTGAGAACTCAAACTTTTAATGAGAGTTTGATCCTGGCTCAGGACGAACGCTGGCGGCGTGCCTAATACATGCAAGTAGAACGCTGAAGGAGGAGCTTGCTTCTCCGGATGAGTTGCGAACGGGTGAGTAACGCGTAGGTAACCTGCCTGGTAGCGGGGGATAACTATTGGAAACGATAGCTAATACCGCATAATAGTAGATGTTGCATGACATTTGCTTAAAAGGTGCAATTGCATCACTACCAGATGGACCTGCGTTGTATTAGCTAGTTGGTGGGGTAACGGCTCACCAAGGCGACGATACATAGCCGACCTGAGAGGGTGATCGGCCACACTGGGACTGAGACACGGCCCAGACTCCTACGGGAGGCAGCAGTAGGGAATCTTCGGCAATGGACGGAAGTCTGACCGAGCAACGCCGCGTGAGTGAAGAAGGTTTTCGGATCGTAAAGCTCTGTTGTAAGAGAAGAACGAGTGTGAGAGTGGAAAGTTCACACTGTGACGGTATCTTACCAGAAAGGGACGGCTAACTACGTGCCAGCAGCCGCGGTAATACGTAGGTCCCGAGCGTTGTCCGGATTTATTGGGCGTAAAGCGAGCGCAGGCGGTTAGATAAGTCTGAAGTTAAAGGCTGTGGCTTAACCATAGTACGCTTTGGAAACTGTTTAACTTGAGTGCAAGAGGGGAGAGTGGAATTCCATGTGTAGCGGTGAAATGCGTAGATATATGGAGGAACACCGGTGGCGAAAGCGGCTCTCTGGCTTGTAACTGACGCTGAGGCTCGAAAGCGTGGGGAGCAAACAGGATTAGATACCCTGGTAGTCCACGCCGTAAACGATGAGTGCTAGGTGTTAGACCCTTTCCGGGGTTTAGTGCCGCAGCTAACGCATTAAGCACTCCGCCTGGGGAGTACGACCGCAAGGTTGAAACTCAAAGGAATTGACGGGGGCCCGCACAAGCGGTGGAGCATGTGGTTTAATTCGAAGCAACGCGAAGAACCTTACCAGGTCTTGACATCCCTCTGACCGCTCTAGAGATAGAGCTTTCCTTCGGGACAGAGGTGACAGGTGGTGCATGGTTGTCGTCAGCTCGTGTCGTGAGATGTTGGGTTAAGTCCCGCAACGAGCGCAACCCCTATTGTTAGTTGCCATCATTCAGTTGGGCACTCTAGCGAGACTGCCGGTAATAAACCGGAGGAAGGTGGGGATGACGTCAAATCATCATGCCCCTTATGACCTGGGCTACACACGTGCTACAATGGCTGGTACAACGAGTCGCAAGCCGGTGACGGCAAGCTAATCTCTTAAAGCCAGTCTCAGTTCGGATTGTAGGCTGCAACTCGCCTACATGAAGTCGGAATCGCTAGTAATCGCGGATCAGCACGCCGCGGTGAATACGTTCCCGGGCCTTGTACACACCGCCCGTCACACCACGAGAGTTTGTAACACCCGAAGTCGGTGAGGTAACCGTAAGGAGCCAGCCGCCTAAGGTGGGATAGATGATTGGGGTGAAGTCGTAACAAGGTAGCCGTATCGGAAGGTGCGGCTGGATCACCTCCTTTCTAAGGATAAGGAACTGCGCATTGGTCTTGTTTAGTCTTGAGAGGTCTTGTGGGGCCTTAGCTCAGCTGGGAGAGCGCCTGCTTTGCACGCAGGAGGTCAGCGGTTCGATCCCGCTAGGCTCCATTGGTGAGAGATCACCAAGTAATGCACATTGAAAATTGAATATCTATATCAAATAGTAACAAGAAAATAAACCGAAAACGCTGTAGTATTAATAAGAGTTTATGACTGAAAGGTCAGAAAAAATAAGGTTAAGTTAATAAGGGCGCACGGTGGATGCCTTGGCACTAGGAGCCGAAGAAGGACGTGACAAACGACGATATGCCTTGGGTAGCTGTAAGTAAGCGATGATCCAGGGATTTCCGAATGGGGGAACCCAACAGGTACTACCTGTTACCCACATCTGTTAAGGATGTGAGGAGGAAGACGCAGTGAACTGAAACATCTAAGTAGCTGCAGGAAGAGAAAGCAAAAGCGATTGCCTTAGTAGCGGCGAGCGAAACGGCAGGAGGGCAAACCGAAGAGTTTACTCTTCGGGGTTGTAGGACTGCAATGTGGACTCAAAGATTATAGAAGAATGATTTGGGAAGATCAGCCAAAGAGAGTAATAGCCTCGTATTTAAAATAGTCTTTGTACCTAGCAGTATCCTGAGTACGGCGGGACACGTGAAATCCCGTCGGAATCTGGGAGGACCATCTCCCAACCCTAAATACTCCCTAGTGACCGATAGTGAACCAGTACCGTGAGGGAAAGGTGAAAAGCACCCCGGGAGGGGAGTGAAATAGAACCTGAAACCGTGTGCCTACAACAAGTTCGAGCCCGTTAATGGGTGAGAGCGTGCCTTTTGTAGAATGAACCGGCGAGTTACGTTATGATGCGAGGTTAAGTTGAAGAGACGGAGCCGTAGGGAAACCGAGTCTGAATAGGGCGCCTTAGTATCATGACGTAGACCCGAAACCATGTGACCTACCCATGAGCAGGTTGAAGGTGCGGTAAGACGCACTGGAGGACCGAACCAGGGCACGTTGAAAAGTGCTTGGATGACTTGTGGGTAGCGGAGAAATTCCAAACGAACTTGGAGATAGCTGGTTCTCTCCGAAATAGCTTTAGGGCTAGCGTCGACATTAGAGATTCTTGGAGGTAGAGCACTGTTTGGGTGAGGGGTCCATCCCGGATTACCAATCTCAGATAAACTCCGAATGCCAATGAATTATGGTCGGCAGTC
This sequence comes from Streptococcus gwangjuense, assembly GCF_003627155.1. Taxonomy (NCBI): domain Bacteria; kingdom Bacillati; phylum Bacillota; class Bacilli; order Lactobacillales; family Streptococcaceae; genus Streptococcus; species Streptococcus gwangjuensis. Next base: position 1,777,704 of record NZ_CP032621.1, on the reverse strand, counting down.
AGACTGCGAGTGCTAAGATCCGTAGTCGAAAGGGAAACAGCCCAGACCACCAGCTAAGGTCCCAAAATAATTGTTAAGTGGAAAAGGATGTGGGGTTGCACAGACAACTAGGATGTTAGCTTAGAAGCAGCTATTCATTCAAAGAGTGCGTAATAGCTCACTAGTCGAGTGACCCTGCGCCGAAAATGTACCGGGGCTAAAACAATTTACCGAAGCTGTGGATACCTTTATAGGTATGGTAGGAGAGCGTTCTATGTGTGATGAAGGTGTACCGTGAGGAGTGCTGGAACGCATAGAAGTGAGAATGCCGGTATGAGTAGCGAAAGACAGGTGAGAATCCTGTCCACCGTAAGACTAAGGTTTCCAGGGGAAGGCTCGTCCGCCCTGGGTTAGTCGGGACCTAAGGAGAGACCGAAAGGTGTATCCGATGGACAACAGGTTGATATTCCTGTACTAGAGTATGTAGTGATGGAGGGACGCAGTAGGCTAACTAAAGCAGACGATTGGAAGTGTCTGTCTAAGCAGTGAGGTGTGAACTGAGTCAAATGCTTAGTTCTATAACATTGAGCTGTGATGGGGAGCGAAGTTTAGTAGCGAAGTTAGTGACGTCACACTGCCAAGAAAAGCTTCTAGCGTTTAAACATACTCTACCCGTACCGCAAACCGACACAGGTAGTCGAGGCGAGTAGCCTCAGGTGAGCGAGAGAACTCTCGTTAAGGAACTCGGCAAAATGACCCCGTAACTTCGGGAGAAGGGGTGCTGACTTTACGTCAGCCGCAGTGAATAGGCCCAAGCAACTGTTTATCAAAAACACAGCTCTCTGCTAAATCGTAAGATGATGTATAGGGGGTGACGCCTGCCCGGTGCTGGAAGGTTAAGAGGAGTGCTTAGCGTAAGCGAAGGTATGAATTGAAGCCCCAGTAAACGGCGGCCGTAACTATAACGGTCCTAAGGTAGCGAAATTCCTTGTCGGGTAAGTTCCGACCCGCACGAAAGGCGTAATGATTTGGGCACTGTCTCAACGAGAGACTCGGTGAAATTTTAGTACCTGTGAAGATGCAGGTTACCCGCGACAGGACGGAAAGACCCCATGGAGCTTTACTGCAGTTTGATATTGAGTGTCTGTACCACATGTACAGGATAGGTAGGAGTCTATGAGATCGGGACGCCAGTTTCGAAGGAGACGTTGTTGGGATACTACCCTTGTGTTATGGCCACTCTAACCCGGATAGGTGATCCCTATCGGAGACAGTGTCTGACGGGCAGTTTGACTGGGGCGGTCGCCTCCTAAAAGGTAACGGAGGCGCCCAAAGGTTCCCTCAGAATGGTTGGAAATCATTCGCAGAGTGTAAAGGTATAAGGGAGCTTGACTGCGAGAGCTACAACTCGAGCAGGGACGAAAGTCGGGCTTAGTGATCCGGTGGTTCCGTATGGAAGGGCCATCGCTCAACGGATAAAAGCTACCCTGGGGATAACAGGCTTATCTCCCCCAAGAGTTCACATCGACGGGGAGGTTTGGCACCTCGATGTCGGCTCGTCGCATCCTGGGGCTGTAGTCGGTCCCAAGGGTTGGGCTGTTCGCCCATTAAAGCGGCACGCGAGCTGGGTTCAGAACGTCGTGAGACAGTTCGGTCCCTATCCGTCGCGGGCGTAGGAAATTTGAGAGGATCTGCTCCTAGTACGAGAGGACCAGAGTGGACTTACCGCTGGTGTACCAGTTGTCTTGCCAAAGGCATCGCTGGGTAGCTATGTAGGGAAGGGATAAACGCTGAAAGCATCTAAGTGTGAAACCCACCTCAAGATGAGATTTCCCATGATTTTATATCAGTAAGAGCCCTGAGAGATGATCAGGTAGATAGGTTAGAAGTGGAAGTGTGGCGACACATGTAGCGGACTAATACTAATAGCTCGAGGACTTATCCAAAGTAACTGAGAATATGAAAGCGAACGGTTTTCTTAGTTTGAATAGATATTCAATTTTGAGTAGGTATTACTCAGAGTTAAGTGACGATAGCCTAGGAGATACACCTGTACCCATGCCGAACACAGAAGTTAAGCCCTAGAACGCCGGAAGTAGTTGGGGGTTGCCCCCTGTGAGATATGGAAGTCGCTTAGCTTTAATCCGCCATAGCTCAGTTGGTAGTAGCGCATGACTGTTAATCATGATGTCGTAGGTTCGAGTCCTACTGGCGGAGTAGTTAAGAAAAACAAGAAAGGACACATTTCGTCCTTTCTTTTTTGATGTTTATAGCGATGAAAATCCTTTTTTTGAAGTTTTCAAAGTGTTGACGATTTTATATTTGTCCTTGAGAAAGATTTAAAAAATAGTCTGAAAAATCTAACTTTGAACTGCACCCCAAAAGTTAGACAGAAATAATCTAACTTTTGGGGTATTTTTATTATGAAATTAATTTATTATAATAATAAAGTTAAGATCTATGAACTTAGAAAACAAGGATATGGCTTAGAGAAGCTTTCAAATAAATTTGGGATAAACAATTCTAATATTAGGTACATGATTAAATTGATTGATCGTTACGGAATAGAGTTCGTCAAAAAAGGAAAAAATCGTTACTATTCTCCTGATTTAAAACAAGAAATGATTCATAAAGTCTTACATGAAGGCTGGACTAAAGATAGAGTTTCTCTTGAATACGGCCTCCCAAGTCGTACGATACTTCTTAACTGGCTAGCACAATACAAGAAAAACGGGTATACTATTGTTGAGAAAACAAGAGGGAGAGTACCTAAAATGGGACGTAAGCCAAAAAAGAGACCTGAAGAGAGGACAGAATTAGAACGTCTTCAAGCAGAAAATGAGTACCTGAGAGCGGAGAATGCCATCCTAAAAAAGTTGAGAGAACTCCGATTGAAGGAGGAAAAAGAGAAAGAAGAAAGACAGAAATTGTTCAAGAATTAATGACTGAGTTTTCGTTAGATATTCTTCTAAAAGCCATTAAACTAGCTCGTTCGACCTACTACTATCACTTGAAACAGCTAGACAAACCAGATAAGAACCAAGAGCTTAAAGCTGAAATTCAATCCATTTTTATCGAACACAAGGGAAATTATGGTTGTCGTCGGGTTCATTTAGAACTAAGAAATCGTGGTTATCTGGTAAATCATAAAAGAGTTCAACGCTTGATGAAAGTACTCAATTTACAAGCTAAAATGCGACAGAAACGAAAATATTCTTCCCATAAAGGAGACGTTGGCAAGAAGGCAGATAACCTTATTCAACGTCAATTTGAAGGCTCTAAAACAATGGAAAAGTGCTACACAGATGTGTCAGAATTTGCCATTCCAGCAAGTACTCAAAAGCTTTACTTATCACCAGTTTTAGATGGCTTTAATAGCGAAATTATCGCCTATAATCTTTCAACTTCACCCAACTTAGAACAAGTAAAAACGATGTTGAAACAGGCCTTCACAGAGAAACACTACGAGAATACGATTCTCCATAGTGACCAAGGTTGGCAATACCAACACGATTCTTATCATCGGTTCCTAGAGAGTAAGGGAATTCAAGCATCCATGTCACGTAAGGGTAACAGCCCAGACAACGGTATGATGGAGTCCTTCTTTGGCATTCTGAAATCGGAGATGTTTTATGGTTATGAGAAGTCATTTCAGTCGCTTAAGCAATTGGAACAAGCTATTGTAGACTATATTGATTACTACAACAATAAACGAATTAAGGTAAAACTAAAAGGACTTAGCCCTGTACAATACAGAACTAAATCCTTTGGATAAATTAATTGTCTAACCTTTTGGGGTCAGTACATTATAATGCCTGATAATATGCGTTTTTCTTAATTTAAGATTTTTACCTCAGTCTCTTTTAGTATTTAACACAGTTAATAAGATCTATAATAGTCTAATTTAGGTAGTAAATTTCTTCCTATTCTGTCAACTTTTCCTATTTGTTATCTTTTTGAGGTTGGTATTTGAGCAATTCAGGATTTTATAATAACTGTTTATAATTTTTTGTTAGAATAAAATCATAAAAAGTAAAGGAGTGTATGCTTATGCTACAAAATATTTATGATCAGATGACTGATTTCTATGACAGTATCGAAGAAGAGTATGCTACTTTCTTTGGTAATAATTGGGACTGGGAACATTTTCATTTTAAATTTTTGATTTATTATTTAGTTAGATATGGCATTGGGTGTCGTAGGGATTTTATCGTTTACCATTATCGTGTTGCTTATCGTTTGTATCTTGAAAAATTGATAATGAAACAAGGTTTTGTTGCTTGTTGAGACAGTATGAGTTAATTTCCGAACAAATTTACTTTTTTATAGAAATATAATAATAAATAGCTGGTTATTTTTCTAAATCATTTTTTAATAGTTGGAAATAGCAAATCTTTCTATTGTTTCTTCTTGATAAAAAGGCGATTTTTTCTTATAATAAATTGTAAGATATAATTGCAGGTGAGAGTCCTGCCATGTATGTGAGAAAGGAAGAGCCTGAGGGCTCAGACAAGATTATGACTTCAGTTGTTGTTGTAGGTACCCAATGGGGTGATGAAGGTAAAGGGAAGATTACAGACTTCCTTTCAGCGAATGCAGAAGTGATTGCACGTTACCAAGGTGGTGATAATGCAGGCCACACGATTGTTATTGATGGTAAGAAGTTTAAATTGCACTTGATTCCATCTGGAATTTTCTTCCCTGAAAAAATCTCTGTTATTGGAAACGGTATGGTTGTAAATCCTAAATCTCTTGTAAAAGAGTTGAGCTATCTTCATGAGGAAGGTGTGACAACTGATAACTTGCGTATTTCTGATCGTGCCCATGTCATTTTGCCTTACCATATCGAGTTAGACCGTTTGCAAGAAGAAGCTAAGGGCGACAATAAGATTGGGACTACAATCAAGGGAATTGGTCCAGCTTATATGGACAAGGCTGCTCGTGTTGGGATTCGTATCGCAGATCTTTTGGATAAAGATATTTTCCGTGAGCGTTTAGAACGTAACCTTGCTGAAAAGAATCGTCTTTTTGAAAAATTGTATGACAGTAAAGCGATTGCTTTCGATGATATTTTTGAAGAATATTACGAATATGGTCAACAAATCAAGAAGTATGTGACAGATACATCTGTCATTTTGAATGATGCACTTGATAACGGTAAACGTGTGCTTTTTGAAGGTGCACAAGGTGTTATGCTAGATATCGACCAAGGTACTTATCCATTTGTTACGTCATCAAACCCTGTAGCTGGTGGTGTGACAATTGGTTCTGGTGTTGGTCCAAGTAAGATTGACAAGGTTGTAGGTGTATGTAAAGCTTATACGAGTCGTGTAGGAGATGGTCCTTTCCCAACTGAGTTGTTTGATGAAGTGGGAGAACGTATCCGTGAAGTCGGTCATGAATATGGTACAACAACTGGTCGTCCACGTCGTGTGGGTTGGTTTGACTCAGTTGTGATGCGTCATAGTCGTCGTGTTTCTGGTATTACTAATCTTTCATTGAACTCTATCGATGTTTTGAGCGGTTTGGATACTGTGAAAATCTGTGTGGCCTATGATCTTGATGGTCAACGTATTGACTACTATCCAGCTAGTCTTGAGCAATTGAAGCGTTGCAAGCCTATCTATGAAGAGTTGCCAGGTTGGTCAGAAGATATTACCGGAGTTCGTAATTTGGAAGATCTTCCTGAGAATGCGCGTAACTATGTTCGTCGTGTGAGTGAATTGGTTGGCGTTCGTATTTCTACTTTCTCAGTAGGTCCTGGTCGTGAACAAACAAATATTTTAGAAAGTGTTTGGTCCTAAGAGATTTTTAAGATTTGTTTAAGATAGGTCGGGTATACTATAGACAGTTACAAGAAGACCTCCTAACTTGTTGTAACAAATATCCTAAACTTTTCTTTTTCATAATAATCTCCCTATAAAGTCACCGCATTCGGTGGCTTTTTTTGTCTTGGGATTCATGATATAATAATAAAATCGATAAGTAGGAAAAGGGAAACGGATGAATTATACAGTTGAAGAAAAAGAAGTCTTTATGAGGGAAGCTTTGAGAGAGGCTGAGATTGCTCTTGAACACGATGAAATTCCAATTGGTTGTGTGATTGTCAAGGACGGAGAAATCATTGGCCGCGGGCATAATGCGCGTGAGGAACTGCAGCGAGCGGTTATGCATGCGGAGATTATGGCCATAGAGCATGCGAACCTGAGTGAGGAGAGTTGGCGCTTGCTGGATTGCACGCTTTTTGTGACCATTGAGCCTTGTGTCATGTGTAGTGGGGCAATTGGACTCGCCCGTATTCCCAACGTGGTCTATGGGGCTAAAAACCAGAAATTTGGCGCTGCTGGGAGTTTGTACGATATCTTGACAGATGAGCGTCTTAACCATCGTGTAGAGGTTGAAACGGGAATTTTGGAAGATGAATGCGCAGCTATTATGCAGGACTTCTTTAGAAATAGACGGAAAAAATAATTTTGCTTTTAAAATGAATAGGAATGTGATATAATAAATAGTGGAGCAACAGTTCTGCGTGAAGCGGGTCAGGGGAGGAATCCAGCAGCCCTAAGCGATTTGAATTGTGTGCTCTTTTTTTCGTGCTTTTTCCGAATAAATAAGATAGAATAATCTAGAGTAAATGATAATAGAAAAGAGAAAATGATGAAAATTCGTGGTTTTGAATTGGTTTCTAGTTTTACAGATGAAAATTTATTGCCCAAACGTGAGACAGCGCATGCGGCTGGTTACGACTTAAAGGTTGCTGTGCGTACAGTTATTGCGCCAGGAGAGATTGTATTGGTTCCGACAGGGGTTAAGGCTTATATGCAACCAACTGAGGTTCTCTATCTCTATGATCGCTCTTCAAACCCTCGTAAGAAGGGTTTGGTTTTGATTAATTCAGTTGGGGTCATTGATGGGGATTATTATGGAAATCCTGGGAATGAAGGGCATATTTTTGCGCAGATGAAGAATATCACAGACCAAGAGGTTGTTCTTGAAGTTGGAGAACGCGTTGTCCAGGCTGTCTTTGCTTCTTTCTTAATTGCAGATGGAGATGCAGCTGATGGTGTGCGGACTGGTGGTTTTGGGTCAACTGGACACTAAGATGAAGATTATCTTTTTACGTCACGGGGAGCCAGATTATTGTGAGTTAGAGGAACATTCTTATACGGGATTTGGGATAGATTTGGCACCCTTGTCTGAGAAGGGACGGCAACAAGCCCAGAAATTGAGCACCAATCCTTTACTCCCTTCAGCTGAAATAATCATATCTTCTTCAGTCACAAGAGCTTTAGAAACGGCTTTTTATGTGGTTTGTGCTACGGGACTTCCTTTGAGAGTGGAGCCATTATTACATGAATGGCAGGTCTATGAAAGTGGCACAGATAATTTTGAAAAAGCTCGTACTATGTTTCTAGAAAATAAGGGGGAGTTACTTCCTAATAGTCCTATTCAATATGAGACAGCTACGGAAATGAAGTCTCGTTTTCTAGAATGCATGGCTAAGTATCGAGATTACCAGACCGTGATAGTGGTAACTCACAACATGCTCATGCGCCAGTTTGTGCCAAATGAGAAGATTGATTTTTGCCAAGTGATTGAGTGTGAGTTAGAGATATAGAAAGAGGTTTATCATCGCAAAGAAAAAAGCGACATTTGTATGTCAAAATTGTGGGTATAATTCCCCTAAATATCTGGGACGATGCCCTAACTGTGGGTCTTGGTCTTCTTTTGTAGAAGAGGTTGAGGTTGCCGAGGTTAAGAATGCGCGTGTGTCTTTGACAGGTGAGAAAACCAAGCCCATGAAACTGGCTGAGGTGACTTCTATCAATGTCAATCGAACCAAGACAGAGATGGAGGAATTCAACCGTGTACTTGGAGGCGGAGTGGTACCGGGAAGTCTTGTTCTTATCGGTGGGGATCCTGGAATTGGGAAATCAACCCTTCTCCTACAAGTTTCAACCCAGCTATCTCAAGTGGGGACGGTTCTCTATGTCAGTGGGGAGGAGTCTGCCCAGCAGATTAAACTACGTGCAGAGCGTTTGGGTGATATTGATAGCGAGTTTTATCTCTATGCAGAGACCAATATGCAGAGTGTTCGAGCTGAGGTGGAGCGCATCCAACCAGACTTCCTCATTATTGACTCCATTCAGACTATTATGTCTCCTGAGATTTCAGGGGTGCAGGGATCTGTTTCTCAAGTGCGTGAGGTGACGGCTGAGCTCATGCAACTGGCCAAGACCAATAATATTGCTATCTTTATCGTAGGGCATGTAACCAAGGAAGGAACCTTGGCTGGTCCTCGTATGTTGGAGCATATGGTGGATACGGTGCTTTACTTTGAAGGGGAGCGCCACCATACCTTCCGTATTTTAAGAGCGGTCAAAAACCGTTTTGGCTCCACTAATGAGATTGGGATTTTTGAGATGCAGTCGGGTGGATTGGTTGAGGTACTCAATCCGAGTCAAGTTTTCTTAGAAGAGCGTTTGGATGGAGCAACTGGTTCATCAATCGTTGTGACCATGGAAGGGACGCGTCCGATTTTGGCGGAGGTTCAGGCTTTGGTGACACCGACCATGTTTGGAAATGCCAAGCGTACGACGACGGGACTTGATTTTAACCGTGCTAGCTTGATTATGGCTGTTTTGGAAAAGCGGGCAGGTCTTCTCTTGCAAAATCAGGACGCCTATCTCAAATCTGCTGGCGGTGTCAAATTGGATGAACCTGCCATTGACTTGGCCGTTGCAGTTGCCATTGCTTCGAGCTACAAGGACAAGCCAACTAATCCTCAGGAATGTTTTGTGGGAGAACTGGGCTTGACAGGAGAAATTCGGCGCGTGAATCGTATTGAGCAGCGCATTAATGAAGCTGCTAAACTGGGTTTTACTAAAATTTATGTACCTAAGAATTCCTTGACAGGAATCACTCCGCCTAAGGAAATTCAGGTTATTGGAGTGACAACGATTCAGGAAGTTTTGAAAAAGGTCTTTGCATAATCCGTGACAAATCTTCTTAAAAATGATAAGATAGGAGAAATATTTGACTATCAAATTTTCGAGGAGGGAATCGTGTCGTATTTTGAACAGTTTATGCAAGCTAATCAGGCTTATGTTGCCCTACATGGGCAGTTAAATCTGCCACTTAAACCCAAAACCAGAGTAGCCATTGTGACCTGTATGGACTCACGTCTGCACGTTGCACAAGCTCTAGGTTTGGCACTTGGGGATGCTCATATCTTGCGGAATGCAGGTGGCCGAGTGACTGAGGACATGATTCGTTCGCTGGTTATTTCCCAGCAACAAATGGGGACAAGAGAGATTGTGGTATTGCACCATACAGACTGTGGTGCTCAGACCTTTGAAAATGGTCCTTTTCAGGAGTATTTAAAAGAGGAACTAGGTGTCGATGTGTCAGATCAGGACTTCTTGCCCTTCCAAGATATAGAGGAGAGTGTACGCGAGGACATGCAACTTCTTATCGAGTCTCCCCTAATACCAGACGATGTCATTATCTCTGGTGCTATTTACGATGTGGATACAGGAAGTATGACAGTCGTAGAATTATAAACACTTCATTTAGAAAGAAAGTGTATGAAGAAAAACAGTATTTTATTTATTTTTATTTTATTGCTATGTATTGGTTTACAGTATGAAACCATCTACTATACGGATGGTTCGATGTCAGGTGCGGAATATGGCCTACTGGGAGTTTCTATCTTTCTAGCTCTCTTTTACATGATTCCGGCTCTTTATTTCCTTTTCCGTATTGGGAAAAAATGGGAATTGCCAAAGAACTCCTTGATCTTGTCTTTATTGGGTGGGATGTTCCTTGCAGGCTGGTTGTCTAGCTTTGCTAATACCTATATCCATGATTTATTGGGGGTTCTTTTCCCAGATAGTGCATTTTTAAATGCCTTTGAAAGTGCGATTGTGGCTCCTTTGGTAGAAGAACCCTTGAAATTGTTGCCACTTGTTTTTGTTTTAGCTTTGATTCCTGTGCGAAAATTAAAATCTTTGTTTTTACTAGGGATTGCTTCTGGTTTGGGATTCCAAATGATTGAGGATATTGGCTACATTCGTACGGATTTACCAGAGGGATTTGACTTTACTATTTCGAGAATTTTAGAGCGTATTATCTCAGGAATTGCTTCTCACTGGACTTTTTCAGGTTTGGCGGTAGTAGGTGTTTACTTGCTTTACAGAGCCTATAAAGGACAGAAGGTTGGCAAGAAACAGGGGCTTATTTTCCTAGGTTTAGCCTTGGGAACTCACTTCCTGTTTAACTCTCCTTTTGTGGAGTTGGAGACAGAGTTGCCATTAGCGATTCCATTGGTTACGGCTATTACTCTCTATGGTTTTTATCAGGCTTATCGCTTTGTTGAGAAGCATAATGAGTTGATGAACTAGAATATTTTTGAAAAGAATGATGCAAGGGTACAAATATGGTGCCCTTCTTTTATTTTTGATTGAAAAATAGTGCAAAAAGCGCTACAATGGTAGATGGAAAAATCTTGTGAAAAGCACAAGCGATACATATATACCGGAGGAAATCATGTCTTTTTCTGATTTAAAGCTGTTTGCCCTTTCTTCTAATCAAGAATTGGCAGAACGTGTAGCGCAGGAGATTGGGATAGAGTTGGGGAAATCAAGTGTTCGTCAATTTTCAGATGGAGAGATTCAGGTCAACATCGAAGAATCAATCCGTGGGAAACACGTCTTTATCCTACAATCAACTAGTTCGCCTGTAAATGACAATCTGCTTGAAATTTTGATTATGGTAGATGCTTTGAAGCGTGCGAGTGCAGAATCTGTCAATGTTGTCATGCCTTACTATGGGTATGCACGTCAGGATAGAAAGGCGAGAGCGCGTGAGCCAATCACTTCAAAACTTGTCGCAAATATGCTTGAAGTAGCTGGGGTAGATCGTTTATTGACAATCGACTTGCATGCTGCGCAGATTCAAGGGTTCTTTGATATTCCTGTGGATCATTTGATGGGAGCTCCTCTGATTGCGGATTATTTTGAGCGTCGTGGCATGGTTGGTTCTGACTATGTAGTTGTCAGTCCAGACCATGGAGGGGTGACTCGTGCTCGTAAGTTGGCAGAATTTTTGAAAACATCTATCGCTATCATTGATAAACGTCGTAGCGTTGATAAGATGAATACTAGTGAAGTCATGAACATCATCGGTAAGGTCGAAGGCAAGACTTGTATCTTGATTGATGATATGATTGATACGGCTGGAACGATTTGTCACGCGGCAGATGCCCTTGCAGAAGCTGGTGCCGTTGAAGTCTATGCGAGCTGTACGCACCCAGTTCTTTCTGGTCCTGCTATGGACAATATCCAAAAATCAGCTATTAAGAAATTGGTTGTTTTGGATACCATCTATCTGCCAGAAGAGCGTTTGATTGATAAGATTGAGCAGATTTCAATCGCTCATCTCCTAGGGGATGCTATCGTCCGTATCCATGAAAAACGCCCACTTTCTCCACTTTTCAGTATTGAGAAAAAGATTTAAGTTTTCGCTTAGAATAAATATACTCCTAGTAGAAGTGAACTGCTAGGAGGTTTTTATATTAAAAATCTGCAAGCCTTTTCAAAATGTGCTATACTGATGAAAAAGGAGGATTTCTATGAGTCAAGAATTTATCAATCCAAGTGATGGCGTGATTCGTCAGTATCTAGCAACGAGTAAAACTCTTGCTGTGGTGGGCCTGTCAGACCGTGAGGAAACGACTAGCAATCGAGTGACTAAGGAAATGCAGTCTCGGGGTTATAAAATTATCCCAGTCAATCCCAAGGTAGCAGGTGGTGAAATATTGGGTGAAAAGGCTTATGCTAGTCTAGCTGAGATTCCTTTTCCTGTAGATATTGTCAATGTTTACCGTCGTAGCGAGTTTCTGCCTGATGTGGCGCGTGATTTTCTCAAAGCTGATGCCAAGATTTTTTGGGCACAGCTAGGACTTGAAAGTCTAGAGGCGGAAGAAATCTTGCGTGCTGGTGGATGCGATGACATCGTGATGAATCGTTGCATCAAGAGAGAACATACACGCTTGATTGAGGAAGCATAATAAAAAGGTAGCTGGTGGGCTACCTTTTTATTATACTCAATGAAAATCAAAGAGCAAACTAGGAAACTAGCCGCAGGTTGCTCAAAGCACTGTTTTGAGATTGTGAATAAGACTGACGAAGTCAGTTACCTATACCTATGATATCTACGGCAAGGCGACGTTGACGTGGTTTGAAGAGATTTTCGAAGAGTATTAGAAAATGCCGATAAGGGTTTGCATCCCAAGACTAGTGAGGATGATGGCAATCCAGCAGATGGCTCCGAGAACAATGGATTTTCCGCTGGATTTGACCATAGCTACCAGATTGGTTTTGAGTCCGATAGCACTCATGGCCATGATAATGAGGAATTTGGAGAGTTGTTTAAGAGGGGTAAAGAAGCTACTAGCTACACCGAGAGAGGTCAGTAGGGTTGTTAGGAGCGATGCAAGGATAAAGTACAGGATAAAAAGTGGGAAGACTTTTTTCAGTTGCAAGCCTTGCTTATTTTTTTGCTCGCGACTTTGCCAGTAGGAGAGAAAGAGGGTGATAGGGATGATAGCCAGGGTGCGCGTCAGTTTAACAATGGTTGCAGACTCAAGGGTATTGGTCTGGTAGAGACTGTCCCAGGCGCTGGCTGTGGCTGTTACAGAGGAAGTGTCATTGACAGCTGTTCCTGCAAAGAGGGCAAATCCTTCATTAGATAAGTGAAGCCAAGTACCTAGGGTTGGAAAGATGAGAGCAGCCAGGACATTGAAGAAAAAGATAACAGAGATGGCTTGGGCTACTTCCTTTTCCTTGGCATGAATAACGGGTGCTGTCGCCGCAATGGCAGAACCCCCACAGATAGAAGAACCTACTCCAATCAAGGTAGCCAGTTTTGTGTCCAGTGCAAAGAAATGTTGGAAAAGGTAGGCAACAATCAAGGCTATTGAAATAGTGGAAAGGATGACAGGGAGTGAAGATTGCCCAACTGCGAAGACTTGCGAGATATTGAGACCAAAACCAAGCAAGATAACGGCATACTGGAGCAATTTCTTGGAACTAAAGGTCAATCCAGCATCCAGTTGTTTATGAGACGCGATAAAGGGATGGAGAAGCATGCCTATGAAAATTGCAAAGACAGGCGCGCCAATCACAGGGAAGAATCCTCCTAAGTACCAAGATATGGTGGAAATCAGAAGACAGGCCAAGATGCCTGCTCCATTTTTTGATAGAAATGACATAAAAACCTCCAAATAGAATCTGTTACCATTATAGACCTGTAAACAGGAAAAGTAAAATAGAAAGTGGAAAGCTATTCTCTAATGTATTTTTGCGGTCGGGGGGCTTTTGTAGTATAATAGAGATACGTTTTGAAAGTAGGAGGTATCTATGGACTTAACTAAGCGCTTTAATAAACAGTTAGATAAGATTCAAGTTTCATTGATTCGTCAGTTTGACCAGGCTATTTCGGAGATTCCTGGGGTCTTGCGTTTGACCTTGGGGGAACCTGATTTTACAACGCCAGACCATGTCAAGGAGGCGGCCAAGCGAGCGATTGATCAGAACCAATCCTACTATACAGGGATGAGTGGCCTGCTGACTCTACGTCAGGCAGCCAGTGACTTTGTTAAGGAAAAGTACCAACTGGATTACGCTCCTGAAAATGAAATCTTGGTTACAATTGGGGCGACAGAGGCTTTATCTGCGACTTTGACAGCTATTTTGGAAGAAGGAGACAAGGTTCTCTTGCCAGCTCCTGCCTATCCAGGCTATGAACCGATTGTTAACTTAGTTGGGGCAGAGGTTGTCGAGATTGATACGACTGAAAATGGGTTTGTCTTGACTCCTGAGATGTTGGAGAAGGCCATTTTGGAGCAGGGTGACAAGCTCAAGGCGGTTATCCTTAACTATCCAGCCAATCCGACAGGAATTACCTATAGTCGGGAGCAGTTGGAGGCCTTGGTAGACGTTTTACGCAAGTATGAGATTTTCGTTGTCTGTGATGAGGTCTACTCAGAATTGACCTACACAGGGGAAGCCCATGTGTCTCTAGGAACGATGTTGAGAGACCAGGCTATTATCATCAATGGTTTGTCTAAATCGCATGCTATGACAGGTTGGCGTTTGGGCTTGATTTTCGCTCCTGCAGCCTTTACAGCTCAGTTGATTAAGAGTCACCAGTACTTGGTGACTGCTGCAAATACCATGGCTCAACATGCTGCAGTAGAAGCCTTGACGGCTGGTAAAAACGATGCGGAGCCTATGAAGAAGGAATACATCCAGCGTCGGGATTATATTATCGAGAAAATGACTGCTCTTGGTTTTGAGATTATCAAACCAGACGGTGCCTTCTATATCTTTGCTAAGATTCCAGCAAGCTATAATCAAGATTCTTTTGCTTTTCTGAAGGATTTTGCTCAGAAGAAGGCTGTTGCCTTTATCCCTGGTGCTGCCTTTGGGCGTTACGGAGAAGGCTATGTGCGTCTGTCTTATGCAGCCAGCATGGAGACTATCAAAGAAGCTATGAAACGACTTGAGGAGTATATGAGAGAAGCATGATTCAGTCTATCACGAGTCAAGGCTTGGTGCTCTATAATCGCAATTTTCGTGAGGATGACAAGCTAGTCAAGATTTTTACTGAGCAGGCTGGTAAACGCATGTTTTTTGTCAAACACGCTGGTCAGTCTAAGTTGGCTCCTGTTATTCAGCCCTTGGTGCTGGCACGATTTCTCTTGCGAATCAATGATGATGGGCTCAGTTACATTGAGGACTATCATGAGGTGATGACTTTTCCCAAGATTAATAGTGACCTCTTTGTTATGGCCTATGCGACCTATGTGGCGGCTCTTGCCGATGCTAGTTTGCAGGATAATCAGCAGGATGCTCCCTTGTTTGCTTTTTTGCAAAAGACTTTGGAGTTGATGGAAGAGGGTTTGGATTATCAGGTTTTGACCAATATTTTTGAAATCCAAATCTTGACCAGATTTGGAATTAGCCTCAATTTTAATGAGTGTGTTTTCTGTCATCGGGTCGGTCAGGCTTTTGACTTTTCTTTTAAATATGGAGCCTGCCTCTGTCCAGAGCATTATCATGAAGATGAGAGACGTTGCCATCTCAATCCCAATATCCCTTATCTGCTCAATCAATTTCAAGCCATTGATTTTGAAACCTTGGAGACCATTTCGCTTAAACCTGAAATCAAGCAAGACTTACGACAATTTATGGATCAACTCTACGAAGAGTACGTTGGGATTCACCTAAAATCAAAGAAATTTATTGATTCCCTAGCAGACTGGGGACAATTACTAAAAGAGGAAAAGAAATGAAAAAAATCGCAGTAGATGCTATGGGAGGCGATTACGCACCCCAGGCCATCGTTGAGGGTGTTAATCAAGCCCTAGCTGACTTTTCAGATATTGAGGTTCAACTCTATGGAGATGAAAGCAAAATCAAGCAATATCTAACAGCGACAGAGCGCGTCAGCATTATCCATACGGATGAGAAGATTGATTCAGACGATGAACCTACGAGAGCTATTCGGAAGAAGAAAAATGCCAGTATGGTCTTGGCGGCCAAGGCTGTCAAAGAGGGTGAAGCAGATGCTGTCCTATCGGCTGGGAATACAGGTGCTTTACTAGCGGCAGGATTCTTCATCGTGGGTCGTATCAAGAATATCGACCGTCCTGGGCTTATGTCAACTTTGCCGACTGTAGATGGAAAAGGTTTTGACATGCTAGACCTCGGTGCTAATGCAGAAAATACAGCCCAGCACCTCCATCAATACGCGGTTCTAGGCTCCTTCTATGCTAAAAATGTTCGTGGCATTGCGCAACCACGCGTTGGCTTGCTCAACAACGGAACAGAGAGTAGCAAGGGCGATCCGCTTCGTAAGGAAACTTACGAATTACTAGCAGCTGATGAAAGTTTAAACTTTATCGGAAACGTGGAAGCGCGTGATTTGATGAATGGTGTTGCGGATGTTGTTGTGGCAGATGGTTTCACGGGAAACGCTGTGCTCAAATCCATCGAAGGGACAGCCATGGGAATCATGGGCTTGCTCAAGACCGCTATTACAGGTGGAGGTCTCCGAGCAAAACTAGGCGCACTCCTTCTCAAGGACAGCCTCAGAGGTTTGAAAAAACAGCTCAACTATTCAGATGTTGGTGGAGCGGTCTTGTTTGGTGTCAAGGCACCTGTTGTCAAGACTCATGGCTCAAGCGATGCCAAGGCTGTTTATAGTACAATCCGCCAGATTCGTACCATGCTAGAAACAGACGTAGTTGCCCAGACTGCGCGTGAATTTTCAGGAGAATAAAAGAGATGACAGAAAAAGAAATTTTTGACCGTATTGTGACCATTATCCAAGAGCGACAGGGAGAGGACTTTGTCGTGACAGAATCCTTGAGTCTGAAAGACGATTTGGATGCTGACTCAGTTGACTTGATGGAGTTTATCTTGACGCTGGAAGATGAATTTAATATCGAAATCAGTGATGAAGAAATTGACCAACTGCAAAGTGTAGGGGATGTGGTAGAAGTCGTCAAAAGTAAAGAATAGCAAGAAGCAACATGCAAGTCGTGTTGCTTTTTTATTGTCAGGAAAAATAAAAAATTTAGAACTTTTAGTGGGACTTACGAATAGATAGATAAGGAAGAAAAAGGAGGAGTGTTTATGTATGTGACTGGTTTTTATCCGTGGTTCATTAAATTATTTTTCAAATAAAATTTAATTAATTGTACATTTTCGAATTATTTTTCGAATAAATAAGTGAGACGAAAAGGAAGGAGATTACGCGATGTATTTACCAATCTTATTGCCATGGTTTATCAAATGGTATTTAAAATAAATGAAATTTACCTGTTCATTTTAAATCACTTCTCAAATAGATAAGTGAGACGAAAAGGAAGGAAAAGGAATTCAGTAATTTATCTATTCTGGTTTTTAAAATGGTTTAAGAGCCAGAAATCGTAAACTAAAAAATAGAAATAAAGGAGAAAAAGATGACAAATTTTGACAAAATGGAACAGAACTTTGTAGCTCTTACAGAAGAAGAGTTGATGGATGTGGATGGGGGAATTGCACCACTAGTAGTTGCGTTTGGAGTAGCGGCGTTTAAAGGTTTTTCTGTAACAGGAGGGGCTATTATACTGGGAGCAGGTCTTTATCAAGTTGGAAAAAATCTGAAATAAGACTTTGAGTAAGTTTTATGAATAGAATATTAAAAAAAATATATATAGGATCTGCTTTAATAGCTTACAGCATATTATTAATTTATTCTCTACTTAATTTAGAGAAGGTATCGTTGGGGATCTGTATTTTGTTAGTAGCATTGACATACTATATTAATAAAAAAGAAATATTTAAAGCAAAAGTGAATAAGAGTAAGGAGAACTTAAAATGAATATTTTAGTAAATGATAATCAGTTTGCAGAAATGACAGAAAAAGAACTAGCAATAGTTGATGGAGGAGTACTTCCTGCAGCGGTAGTAGCAGTTCCAGTAGGAATCAAGGTTGCAGGGTATGTTGTCGGTGGTTTATCTGCGGTAGGGCTAGTTGCATGGGGTTACTTCAGATAAGATAAAACACTTTGGAGAAATCAATGAATTTTTCAAACGAATTTGTGGCTATTATATCAGCCTCAGGGATGGTAGGTTTATTAGTGGGAGTCACTATTGGCTTAGTTAGTATTATTTAAAGAGGGGTATAACATGCAAAATTTGAATCAATTTGAAATCGTAGAGTAAAGTGAATAAGTTGGAGCAGGTTTATTAATTGTTATCAAAGGCTCATTACTTCCTGTAGGTGGAGCAGCTTTAGGGTATTATGCGAATAGACCATAATCTGATTGTAGTCAGAGAGGCATTTCTATGTTTTTAAAAAAAGAAGTGATATTGCTAGGGGTATTGTTATCGATACGTATTATTTTTACTATCGTTCAAATTTTAATTGATTATAAAATATTATCTGGACAGTATAGTATAAATTTTATGGATATTTCAGAAGTATTTACCTATCCAATACTCATTTTAATCATTGACATAGCAATATAATATAAAGGAGTAATGACGAACATGAACTTAGAACAATTTTATCAATTATCTGACGATGAATTAGTGGGAACAAAAGGTGGTTTTGGTCTTGCGGAAGCAGTTGGGATCGCAGGAGTACTGAATGCTGCTGTACAAATTTTTAATGCTGGTTACAAATTTGGTTCAGATTTGGCTCGTCGTGGACGTTAGATAATGAATAATCTCAATACATTGTTACCTAAACTAGCCACGATATTTCCTTTGTTGGGAATAACTCTTAATGTCGCGCTTCATGTGATTCGTACAGGTTCGTTAGTATCCTTTAATTGGCAATGGACTTTAGTTGGGTTGCTTTTCTCAGCATATTTTGGTATTTTTCGCAAAGATTTGTCAAAAAATAATCAAAACTATAAATGAAGAACATGAATCAAAAGGATTTTGTGTATGTGAATGGTAGCGTTTTTCCTCCATTCTTGTCAGGTAATTAGGAGTTTCTTATGAAAACATTTTTATTAGGATTTGCTGAGGGTTATTTTACCGTATCGCTCATAATCTACATCGCAACGTATTTGATGTTGAAAAATCCGATCAATACCCTATTTTATCCAGAAATTTACCCTGTTTTATTTGGGCTCTTTTATCTGGGATATAAGGTCAATAAAAAGCGAGTAGAGTAAACAGTTAAGAATGACTTGTTAGTCTGCGCTGAAAATAGCTAGGCTAGAATCTCAGAATGTATCACATTGGAGTTTAAAAGGGGTAACTATGAATCGTAATTTAGAACGGTGTTATCTATTCTGACTATGAATAGATCATACCAGAGGTGGCTTAGAAATAGCAGGAACATTATAAATTGTAGTAATAAATAGGATGTCATAAATGTTACTATCAATGATTTATTTGTTCCAAGCTTGCCTAGGGTGTCAGTAAAAATCAATTTCCTTTCATACCATATTTTTAGTAGGTAGGACGTTTGTTCTACCTATTTTTTTATCTAAAAAGTGCAGTTGGGAGGGAGATAGGCGCATTTGGGGAGGAAGTCCAGTTTTTGTTTGGGGATTGGGGTAAGATAGTTATTATCAGATGAGTTTAGGAAAAAGGAGATGAATATGAAATTTGGGAAACGTCACTATCGTCCGCAAGTGGATCAGATGGACTGCGGTGTAGCTTCATTAGCCATGGTTTTTGGCTACTATGGTAGTTATTATTCTTTGGCACACCTGCGAGAATTAGCCAAGACAACCATGGATGGGACAACGGCTTTGGGCTTGGTCAAGGTGGCAGAGGAGATTGGCTTTGAGACACGGGCCATTAAGGCAGATATGACGCTCTTTGACTTGCCAGATTTGACTTTTCCTTTTGTTGCCCATGTGCTTAAGGAAGGGAAATTGCTCCACTACTATGTGGTGACTGGGCAGGATAAGGATAGCATTCATATTGCCGATCCAGATCCTAGGGTGAAATTGACCAAACTGCCACGTGAGCGTTTTGCGGAAGAATGGACAGGGGTGACTCTGTTTATGGCACCTAGTCCAGACTATAAGCCTCATAAGGATCAAAAGAATAGTCTGCTCTCTTTTATTCCTATATTAGTGAAGCAGCGTGGCTTGATTGCTAATATCGTTTTGGCGACACTCTTGGTAACCTTGATTAATATTGTGGGTTCTTATTATCTGCAGTCTATCATTGATACCTATGTGCCAGATCAGATGCGTTCGACGCTGGGGATTATTTCTATTGGGCTGGTCATCGTCTATATCTTCCAGCAGATCTTGTCTTACGCTCAGGAGTATCTCTTGCTTGTTTTGGGGCAACGCTTGTCGATTGATGTAATTTTATCCTACATCAAGCACGTCTTTCACCTGCCTATGTCCTTTTTTGCGACACGCAGGACAGGGGAAATCGTCTCTCGTTTTACAGATGCTAACAGTATCATCGATGCACTGGCTTCAACCATTCTTTCGATTTTCCTAGATGTGTCAACGGTTGTCATTATTTCCCTTGTTTTATTTTCACAAAATACCAATCTCTTTTTTATGACTTTACTGGCGCTTCCTATCTACACAGTGATTATCTTTGCCTTTATGAAGCCATTTGAAAAGATGAATCGAGACACCATGGAAGCCAATGCGGTTCTGTCTTCTTCTATCATCGAGGACATCAATGGTATTGAGACTATTAAGTCCTTGACCAGTGAGAGTCAGCGTTACCAAAAAATTGACAAGGAATTTGTGGATTATCTGAAAAAATCTTTTACCTATAGTCGGGCAGAGAGTCAGCAAAAGGCTCTGAAAAAAGTTGCCCATCTCTTGCTCAATGTCGGCATTCTCTGGATGGGGGCTGTTCTGGTCATGGATGGCAAGATGAGTTTGGGGCAGTTGATTACCTATAATACCTTGCTTGTTTATTTTACCAATCCTTTGGAAAATATCATCAATCTGCAAACCAAGCTTCAGACAGCGCAGGTTGCCAATAACCGTCTGAATGAGGTTTATTTGATAGCTTCTGAGTTTGAGGAGAAGAAAACAGTTGAGGATCTGAGCTTGATGAAGGGAGATATGACCTTCAAGCAGGTTTCCTACAAGTATGGCTATGGTCGAGACGTCTTGTCGGATATCAATTTGACCATTCCCCAAGGGGCTAAGGTGGCTTTTGTGGGGATTTCAGGGTCAGGTAAGACGACCTTGGCCAAGATGATGGTTAATTTTTACGACCCAAGTCAGGGAGAGATTAGTCTGGGTGGTGTTAATCTTAATCAGATTGATAAAAAAGCCCTGCGCCAGTACATCAACTATCTACCTCAACAGCCCTATGTTTTTAACGGAACGATATTGGAGAATCTTCTCCTTGGAGCCAAGGAAGGGACGACTCAAGAGGATATCTTATGGGCGGTCGAATTGGCAGAGATTCGGGAGGACATTGAGCGCATGCCACTGAATTACCAGACAGAGTTGACTTCAGATGGGGCAGGAATTTCAGGTGGTCAACGTCAGAGAATCGCTCTGGCGCGTGCTCTCTTGACAGATGCGCCTGTCTTGATTTTAGATGAGGCAACTAGCAGTTTGGATATTTTGACAGAGAAGCGAATTGTTGATAATCTCATGGCTTTAGACAAGACCTTGATTTTCATTGCTCACCGCTTGACCATTGCTGAGCGGACAGAGAAGGTTGTTGTCTTGGATCAGGGCAAGATTGTCGAAGAAGGAAAGCATGCTGATTTGCTTGCACAAGGTGGCTTTTACGCCCATTTGGTGAATAGCTAGAAAGAGGAGAGGATGAAACCAGAATTTTTAGAAAGTGCGGAGTTTTATAATCGTCGTTACCATAATTTTTCCAGTCGGGTGATTGTCCCCATGTCCCTTCTGCTTGTGTTTTTGCTTGGCTTTGCAACTTTTGCAGAGAAGGAGATGAGTTTGTCTACTAGAGCTACTGTCGAGCCTAGTCGTATCCTTGCAAATATCCAGTCAACTAGCAACAATCGCATTCTTGTCAATCATTTGGAAGAAAATAAGCTGGTTAAGAAGGGGGAGCTTCTTGTTCAATACCAGGAAGGGGCGGAAGGTGTCCAAGCAGAGGCCTATGCTAGTCAGTTGGACATGCTCAAGGATCAAAAAAAGCAATTGGAGTATTTGCAGAAGAGCCTGCAAGAAGGGGAGAATCACTTTCCAAAGGAGGATAAATTTGGCTATCAAGCCACCTTTCGCGACTACATCAGTCAAGCAGGCAGTCTTAGGGCTAGTACATCGCAACAAAATGAGACCATCGCGTCCCAGAATGCAGCAGCTAGTCAAACCCAAGCCGAAATCGGCAACCTCATCAGCCAAACAGAGGCTAAAATTCGCGATTACCAGACAGCTAAGTCAGCTATTGAAACAGGTGCTTCCTTGGCCAGTCAGAATCTAGCCTACTCTCTCTACCAGTCCTACAAATCTCAGGGTGAGGAAAATCCGCAAGCTAAGGCTCAGGTAATGGCGCAGGTTGAAGCGCAGCTTTCTCAGTTAGAATCCAGTCTTGCTACTTACCGTGTTCAGTATGCAGGTTCAGGTACCCAGCAAGCCTATGCGTCAGGCTTAAGCAGTCAATTGGAGTCTCTCAAATCCCAACACTTGGCAAAGGTTGGTCAAGAATTGACCCTTCTAGACCAGAAAATCTTGGAGGCAGAGTCAGGTAAGAAGGTACAGGGAAATCTTTTAGACAAGGGGAAAATTACAGCGAGTGAGGATGGGGTACTTCATCTTAATCCTGAGACCAGTGATTCTACCATGGTTGCAGAGGGAACCCTACTAGCCCAACTCTATCCATCCTTGGAAAAAGAAGGGAAAGCCAAACTAACAGCTTATCTTAGTTCAAAGGATGTAGCAAGGATCAATATCGGTGATTCTATTCGCTATACTACGACTCATGATGCCAAGAATCAACTTTTCCTAGATTCTACTATTACAAGTATTGATGCGACAGCGACTAAGACTGAGAAAGGGAATTTCTTTAAAATTGAGGCGGAGACTAATCTAACTTCGGAGCAGGCTGAAAAACTTCGATATGGGGTGGAAGGTCGCCTGCAGATGATTACGGGCAAGAAAAGTTATCTACGTTATTATTTGGATCAATTTTTGAACAAAGAGTAATGTTCGTGTTCTTAGAGTTAAATGATTTTTAAACTGTGAGAAAGATTCTTCTTGCAGTTTTTTTCTTTATGATTTCCGCCACACAATTATTATTTATTCGGTTAAATTCTTGTAATTTTAGGTTTTTTATGGTAGAATGTGCTCAAGTAATACGAAAGGCGAACTTTAAAATGTCAAAACAATTGATCTATTCGGGAAAAGCTAAAGATATCTATACAACTGAGGATGAAAATCTTATTATTTCAACTTATAAGGACCAAGCGACTGCTTTCAATGGTGTTAAGAAGGAGCAGATTGCTGGTAAGGGAGTGTTGAATAATCAGATTTCATCTTTTATTTTTGAGAAATTAAATGCGGCTGGTGTGGCGACTCACTTTGTGGAGAAACTTTCAGATACAGAACAACTCAATAAAAAGGTTGAGATTATTCCTCTCGAGGTTGTGCTTCGCAACTACACGGCTGGTTCCTTTTCAAAACGTTTTGGCGTAGACGAAGGTATTGCATTTGAAACTCCGATTGTCGAATTTTACTATAAAAATGATGATTTGGATGATCCATTTATCAATGACGAGCATGTGAAATTCCTACAGATTGCGGATGACCAGCAGATTGCCTACTTGAAGGAAGAAACGCGTCGTATTAATGAACTTTTGAAAGGCTGGTTTGCTGAGATTGGGCTTAAGTTGATTGACTTTAAGCTAGAGTTCGGTTTTGATAAGGATGGCAAGATTATCTTGGCAGACGAATTTTCACCAGATAACTGCCGTTTGTGGGATGCGGATGGCAATCACATGGACAAGGATGTTTTCCGTAGAGGATTGGGAGAGCTAACAGACGTTTATGAAGTTGTCTGGGAGAAGTTGCAAGGTTTGAAATAATCTGTTTGCAACGGAAAACCTTCGTCTCTCAACTAAAAGGACTCAGGCTGAAAAGGTCCCACAGACCTTTTCACTCCGTAGGGGATTGGGAGAACTAACAGACGTTTACGAAGTTGTTTGGGAGAAGTTGCAGGGGTTGAAATAACAACCTCAAAGTCGTTGGAAACATTGTAAGAGCTGAAATAAAGGAATAAGGATTGATGGATAAACGTATTTTTGTTGAAAAAAAGGCTGATTTTCAGGTCAAGTCAGAGAGTTTGGTTAGAGAACTCCAGCATAACTTGGGGCTTTCAACTTTGAAAAGTATTCGCATCGTGCAAGTGTATGATGTATTTGACTTGGCAGAGGACCTGTTTGCGCCTGCAGAGAAACACATTTTCTCTGAGCAGGTGACAGACCATGTCTTGGATGAAGCAGCTGTGCAGGCGGATCTTGCCAACTATGCTTTCTTTGCCATTGAAAGCCTACCAGGGCAGTTTGATCAGCGTGCAGCTTCTTCACAGGAAGCCTTGCTTTTACTAGGAAGTTCAAGTGATGTAAAGGTTAATACAGCCCAACTTTACTTGGTGAATAAAGATATTGATGCGACTGAGTTGGAAGCAGTCAAGAACTATCTGCTCAATCCAGTTGATTCTCGTTTCAAGGACATCATGACAGGGATTGCCAAGCAAGAATTTTCAGAGTCAGACAAGACCATTCCTAAATTGACTTTCTTTGAAAACTATACAGCAGAAGACTTTGCTCGCTACAAGGCCGAGCAAGGGATGGCCATGGAAGTGGATGATTTGCTTTTTATCCAAGACTACTTCAAGTCAATCGGGCGCGTGCCAACTGAGACAGAGCTCAAGGTTTTGGATACTTACTGGTCTGACCACTGCCGTCACACGACGTTTGAGACAGAGTTGAAACACATCGACTTTTCAGCTTCTAAATTCCAAAAACAATTACAGGCAACCTATGACAAATATATCACTATGCGCGATGAGTTGGGGCGTTCTGAAAAACCACAAACCTTGATGGATATGGCCACTATTTTCGGTCGTTATGAGCGTGCCAATGGACGTTTGGATGATATGGAAGTGTCAGACGAGATTAATGCTTGCTCAGTAGAAATCGAAGTGGATGTTGATGGTGTGAAAGAGCCATGGCTCCTAATGTTCAAGAATGAAACTCACAACCACCCAACGGAAATTGAGCCATTTGGTGGAGCGGCTACTTGTATCGGTGGTGCTATTCGCGACCCATTGTCAGGTCGCTCATATGTCTACCAAGCCATGCGAATCTCAGGTGCGGGTGACATTACAGCACCGATTTCTGAAACTCGCGCTGGGAAATTGCCACAACAAGTTATTTCTAAAACAGCGGCTCATGGTTATTCTTCATATGGTAACCAAATTGGGCTTGCGACGACCTATGTTCGTGAATACTTCCACCCAGGCTTTGTAGCTAAACGCATGGAGCTTGGTGCGGTTGTCGGAGCGGCTCCTAAGGGCAATGTTGTCCGTGAAAAACCGGAAGCGGGAGATGTGATTATTCTCCTTGGAGGTAAGACTGGACGTGATGGTGTCGGTGGTGCGACGGGCTCTTCTAAGGTTCAAACGGTTGAGTCTGTGGAGACTGCTGGTGCCGAGGTTCAAAAGGGGAATGCCATCGAAGAGCGCAAGATTCAACGTCTTTTCCGTAATGGGGACGTGACACGACTTATCAAGAAATCCAACGACTTTGGGGCAGGCGGTGTCTGTGTAGCTATCGGTGAATTGGCAGACGGCCTTGAAATCGACCTTAACAAGGTGCCTCTTAAATACCAAGGTTTGAATGGTACCGAAATTGCCATCTCTGAATCACAAGAACGGATGGCAGTCGTGGTTCGTCCTGAGGACGTAGATGCCTTCGTTGCTGAATGTAATAAAGAAAATATTGATGCTGTTGTGGTGGCGACAGTAACTGAAAAACCAAATCTTGTCATGCACTGGAATGGTGAAACCATTGTAGACTTGGAACGTCGTTTCCTTGATACAAATGGTGTGCGTGTTGTTGTAGATGCCAAGGTTGTAGACAAGGATGTAAAACTCCCAGAAGAACGTACAATAAGTGCAGAAAGCCTTGAAGTGGATACTCTTGCAGTCTTGTCTGACCTCAACCATGCGAGTCAAAAAGGATTGCAAACCATCTTTGACTGCTCGGTCGGTCGTTCAACGGTCAATCACCCACTTGGTGGTCGTTACCAACTCACACCAACTGAGGCTTCTGTGCAAAAATTGCCAGTTCAGCATGGTGTAACTCATACCGCATCTGTCATGGCGCAAGGATTCAATCCTTATGTAGCAGAATGGTCTCCATACCACGGTGCTGCCTATGCGGTTATCGAAGCAACTGCTCGTTTGGTTGCTGCTGGCGCAAACTGGTCTAAGGCTCGTTTCTCTTACCAAGAGTATTTCGAGCGGATGGATAAACAGGCAGAGCGTTTTGGTCAGCCAGTAGCAGCTCTTCTTGGATCTATTGAAGCACAAATCCAACTTGGTTTGCCATCTATCGGTGGTAAGGACTCTATGTCTGGTACTTTTGAAGAATTGACCGTACCGCCAACCTTGGTTGCCTTTGGGGTGACGACGGCAGATAGCCGTAAGGTCCTCTCTCCTGAGTTTAAGACTGCTGGTGAAAACATCTATTACATCCCAGGTCAAGCCCTCTCTGCAGAGATTGATTTTGCCTTGATTAAGAAAAACTTTGCTCAGTTTGAAGCCATCCAAGCTGACCATAAAGTGACATCTGCATCAGCGGTCAAATATGGTGGTGTGCTTGAAAGTTTGGCACTTGCTACCTTTGGAAACCATATCGGTGCAGAGGTGACCTTGCCTGAGCTTGAGACAGCCTTGACAGCTCAATCAGGCGGGTTTGTCTTTACGTCTCCTGAAGAACTCGCTGGAGTGGAGAAAATCGGGCAAACGAAAGCCAA
The DNA here is from genome assembly GCF_003627155.1 of Streptococcus gwangjuense. Taxonomy (NCBI): domain Bacteria; kingdom Bacillati; phylum Bacillota; class Bacilli; order Lactobacillales; family Streptococcaceae; genus Streptococcus; species Streptococcus gwangjuensis. The sequence goes on along the minus strand of NZ_CP032621.1, from coordinate 1,751,204 downwards.
CTTTACACTTCTTGTCAACGGTGTGAAGTTAGATGGACACAAACTTGACAATGCCTTCCAAGGAAAACTGGAAGAAGTTTACCCAACAGAATTTGCCCAAGCCAAAGAACTGGCTGAAGTACCAGCTGTTACATCAGATGTTGTGATTAAAGCCAAAGAAAAGCTTGAAAAACCGGTAGTTTATATCCCAGTCTTCCCGGGCACCAACTCGGAATATGACTCAGCCAAGGCCTTTGAAAAAGAAGGTGCAGAGGTCAACTTGGTGCCGTTTGTGACCTTGAATGAAGAAGCCATTGTCAAGTCAGTCGAAACTATGGTTGACAATATCGGCAAAGCTAATATCCTCTTCTTTGCAGGTGGCTTCTCAGCCGCGGATGAACCGGATGGATCAGCTAAGTTTATTGTCAATATCTTGCTTAATGAAAAAGTGCGTGCGGCTATTGATAGCTTTATCGCTCGTGGTGGCTTGATTATCGGTATCTGTAATGGGTTCCAGGCCTTGGTCAAATCAGGTCTTCTTCCATACGGAAACTTTGAAGAAGCCACTAGTACTAGCCCAACCCTCTTCTACAATGATGCCAACCAACACGTGGCCAAGATGGTGGAAACTCGCATTGCCAATACTAACTCACCATGGCTTGCTGGAGTGCAAGTGGGAGATATCCACGCTATTCCTGTTTCGCACGGTGAAGGGAAGTTTGTCGTGACAGCTGAGGAATTTGCAGAGCTCCGTGACAATGGACAAATTTTCAGCCAATATGTTGACTTTGACGGCAAACCAAGTATGGATTCTAAGTACAATCCAAATGGTTCTGTCCATGCCATCGAAGGAATTACCAGCAAGAACGGCCAAATCATCGGTAAGATGGGACACTCAGAACGTTATGAAGACGGTCTTTTCCAAAACATCCCAGGAAATAAAGACCAGCACCTGTTTGCGTCGGCGGTTAAATACTTTACTGGAAAATAAGACTTACAGATTTTCTAATAGATTGTATCAGTAATGTAAAAGTCATGTAGATTTAGCTCTTGGTGCTATACAAATAAAAATTAGGTATATAAAATGACATACGAAGTAAAATCTCTTAATGAAGAATGTGGTGTTTTCGGTATCTGGGGACATCCAGATGCTGCTAAATTGACCTATTTTGGTCTCCATAGTCTTCAGCACCGTGGTCAAGAGGGGGCAGGAATCCTCTCCAATGACCAAGGAAAACTAAAGCGTCATCGCGATATGGGGCTTTTATCAGAAGTCTTTAGAAATCCTGCTAATTTGGATAAATTGACGGGAACTGGTGCGATTGGACATGTGCGTTACGCGACTGCTGGCGAAGCTTCTGTAGATAATATCCAGCCTTTCCTCTTCCGTTTTCACGATATGCAGTTCGGCTTGGCTCATAATGGGAATCTGACCAATGCAGCTTCTCTCAAGAAAGAACTGGAACAAAGAGGAGCGATTTTCAGCGCGACTTCGGACTCGGAAATCTTGGCTCACCTCATTCGTCGGAGTCACAATCCGAACTTGATGGGCAAAATCAAAGAAGCGCTCAGCCTAGTTAAAGGTGGCTTTGCCTATATCTTGCTGTTTGAGGATAAGTTGATTGCGGCTCTTGACCCCAATGGTTTCCGTCCCCTTTCTATCGGGAAAATGGCCAACGGAGCGGTGGTTGTTTCCTCTGAAACCTGTGCTTTTGAGGTTATTGGTGCTGAATGGATTCGTGATTTGAAGCCAGGTGAGATTGTGATCATTGATGACAAGGGCATCCAGTATGATAGCTATACAGATGATACTCAGCTAGCAATCTGTTCTATGGAGTATATCTATTTTGCCCGCCCTGATTCTAACATTCATGGTGTCAATGTTCATACGGCACGTAAACGTATGGGTGCCCAATTGGCGCGTGAATTCAAGCATGAGGCGGATATAGTGGTCGGTGTGCCCAATTCTTCCCTCAGCGCGGCTATGGGATTTGCGGAGGAGTCCGGGCTACCAAATGAAATGGGCCTCATCAAGAACCAATACACCCAACGTACCTTTATCCAACCGACTCAAGAATTGCGGGAGCAAGGGGTGCGGATGAAACTCTCTGCTGTTTCAGGCGTTGTCAAAGGCAAGCGTGTTGTTATGATTGATGACTCTATTGTACGTGGAACAACCTCTCGTCGGATCGTTCAACTCTTGAAAGAAGCTGGTGCGACTGAAGTTCACGTTGCCATTGGTAGTCCAGCACTAGCTTATCCATGTTTCTACGGGATTGATATCCAGACCCGTCAGGAGCTAATTGCGGCCAATCATACTGTTGAAGAAACTCGCCAAATCATTGGTGCGGACAGTCTGACCTATCTTTCTGTTGAGGGGTTGATTGATTCGATTGGTATTGAAACGGATGCGCCAAATGGTGGTCTCTGTGTCGCTTATTTTGATGGGGATTACCCAACGCCTCTCTACGACTACGAAGAAGATTATCGTCGAAGTTTGGAAGAAAAGACCAGTTTTTACAAATAGACGAAAGATCCTCCATTAAAGAAAAGGAATATAAAAATGACAAATAAAAATGCTTATGCCCCATGTCTCACTACTGACTAAAAGCTAAAGCATTTGTCAGTAGACGCTTTCTCCTATGGGACCAAAGCTAGAGACCTGACTAGTATTTTTAGATAAAATAATTGTTTATCTAAAAATACGTCGCAGTCTTTCCCAAAAAAAGAAAAGGAAAAATAAAATGGCAAATAAAAATGCGTACGCTCAATCTGGTGTGGATGTTGAAGCGGGTTATGAAGTTGTTGAACGGATTAAAAAGCACGTGGCTCGTACGGAGCGTGCAGGTGTCATGGGAGCTCTTGGTGGTTTTGGTGGTATGTTTGACCTTTCAAAGACTGGGGTTAAAGAACCCGTCTTGATTTCAGGAACTGATGGTGTCGGAACCAAGCTCATGCTGGCTATCAAGTACGACAAGCACGATACCATCGGTCAGGACTGTGTGGCTATGTGTGTCAATGATATCATCGCTGCAGGTGCGGAGCCCCTCTATTTCCTTGACTATGTGGCGACAGGTAAGAATGAACCAGCTAAGCTAGAACAAGTTGTCGCTGGTGTGGCAGAAGGTTGTGTGCAGGCAGGTGCAGCCCTCATCGGTGGGGAAACGGCTGAAATGCCTGGCATGTACGGCGAAGATGACTACGACTTGGCTGGTTTTGCAGTCGGTGTGGCTGAAAAATCTCAAGTCATTGACGGTTCAAAGGTGGTAGAAGGAGATGTTCTTCTTGGACTTGCTTCAAGTGGGATTCATTCAAATGGTTACTCTCTCGTCCGTCGTGTCTTTGCGGACTACACAGGTGAGGAAATCTTGCCAGAATTGGAAGGCAAGCAACTCAAGGACGTTCTTCTTGAGCCGACTCGTATCTATGTCAAGGCTGTTTTGCCACTCATCAAGGAAGAGTTGGTCAACGGCATTGCCCACATCACTGGTGGTGGCTTTATCGAAAATATCCCTCGCATGTTTGCGGCTGACCTAGCAGCTGAGATTGAGGAAGACAAGGTTCCAGTTTTACCGATTTTCAAAGCCCTTGAAAAATACGGTCAGATCAAACACGAAGAAATGTTTGAAATCTTCAATATGGGTGTGGGGCTTATGCTTGCAGTTAGCCCTGAAAATGTAAGTCGTGTCAAGGAATTGTTGGATGAACCAGTCTATGAAATTGGTCGTATCGTCAAGAAAGAAAACGAAAGTGTCATCATCAAATGAAAAAAATAGCGGTTTTTGCCTCTGGTAATGGCTCAAATTTTCAGGTGATAGCGGAACAATTTCCAGTAGAGTTTGTCTTTTCAGACCATCGTGACGCCTATGTGCTTGAGCGTGCAGAGCAGCTCGGGGTTCTGTCCTATGCTTTTGAGCTCAAGGAGTTTGAGAGCAAGGCCGACTACGAAGCGGCCCTTGTTGAACTCTTGGAAGAACACCAGATTGACTTGGTTTGTCTAGCAGGCTACATGAAAATCGTTGGGGCAACCTTATTGGCGGCTTATGAAGGTCGGATTATAAACATTCATCCAGCCTACTTGCCAGAATTTCCAGGAGCTCATGGGATTGAGGGTGCTTGGAATGCTGGGGTGGAACAGTCTGGCGTGACCATTCACTGGGTGGATTCTGGTGTGGATACAGGAAAGATTATCAAACAAGTGCGTGTGCCACGCTTAGCTAATGATACGATTGACAGTTTTGAAGCTCGCATTCATGAGGCAGAGTACAAGTTGTATCCAGAGGTTCTGGATAGCTTGGGAGTTGCACGAAAATAAGAGCGAAGTCAAGTTTTGATTGCGCAATCTTGCTAGGAGAAAAAATGATTGAACTGAAATTAGTAGATGAGAGCAGTTTTCAGGCAGTGCTGGATTTGAAAATATCTGAAGCTGATGAACGAGCACGTTTCGTGGCTCCAAATGTACGCTCTTTAGCTGACGCATGGCTCTACCGGGAAAATGAAGATGTGTTTCCGAGGGCAATCTATTGGGATAAGCAAGTGGTTGGCTTTCTCCTGCTGGAAATAGACAAGGATGAAGCGGAATACTTTATCTGGCGGATAATGATTGGTCAGCAGTACCAAGGAAGAGGTTATGGTCGAAAAGCCTTGGAAGTTCTAATCAAAGAGGCTCAGATGGATAGAGTCTGCAGTCATATTGTTGCAGATTATGTGGTTGGAAATGAAAAAATGAAGCACCTGCTGACTAGTCTTGGTTTTCAGGAAACAGGATTTATAGAAGAAAATAACGAAGTCGCTATGCGCTTGGACTTAAAGAAAGAGGAATAGAATGACGAAAAAAGCCTTAATCAGCGTCTCAGATAAAGCGGGCATTGTTGAATTTGCCCAAGAACTTAAAAAACTTGGTTGGGAGATTATCTCGACGGGTGGGACCAAGGTTGCCCTTGACAATGCTGGGGTGGACACCATTGCGATTGATGATGTGACTGGTTTTCCAGAGATGATGGACGGTCGTGTCAAGACCCTACACCCAAATATCCACGGTGGACTTTTGGCTCGTCGTGACTTGGATAGTCACTTGGAAGCAGCTAAAGACAATCAAATCGAGCTCATTGACCTTGTGGTGGTCAACCTTTACCCATTTAAGGAAACCATTCTCAAGCCAGACGTAACTTACGCTGATGCGGTGGAGAATATCGATATCGGTGGGCCGTCTATGCTTCGTTCAGCAGCGAAGAACCATGCTAGCGTAACAGTTGTTGTGGACCCAGAGGATTATGCTGTGGTTCTTGACGAATTGTCAGCCAATGGTGAAACGACTTACGAAACGCGTCAACGTTTGGCAGCCAAGGTTTTCCGTCACACAGCGGCTTATGATGCCTTAATCGCAGAATACTTCACAGCTCAAGTGGGTGAAAGCAAGCCTGAAAAACTCACTTTGACTTATGACCTCAAGCAGGCCATGCGATATGGGGAAAATCCTCAACAGGATGCAGATTTCTACCAAAAAGCCTTGCCGACTGACTATTCTATTGCATCAGCGAAACAGCTCAACGGGAAAGAATTGTCATTTAACAATATCCGCGATGCGGATGCAGCTATTCGTATTATCCGTGACTTCAAAGACCGTCCAACCGTTGTGGCTCTCAAACACATGAACCCGTGCGGTATTGGTCAGGCTGATGACATCGAGACTGCTTGGGACTACGCTTATGAGTCTGACCCAGTGTCTATCTTTGGTGGGATCGTCGTTCTCAACCGTGAGGTGGATGCTGCGACAGCTGAGAAGATGCATGGTGTCTTCCTCGAAATCATCATCGCACCAAGCTATACGGATGAGGCGCTAGCTATTTTGACCAATAAAAAGAAAAACTTGCGTATCCTTGCCTTGCCATTTGATGCTCAAGAGGCTAGCGAAGTGGAAGCAGAATACACAGGTGTAGTAGGTGGACTTCTGGTGCAAAATCAAGACGTGGTAAAGGAAAGCCCAGCTGACTGGCAAGTGGTGACAAAACGCCAGCCAACTGAGACAGAAGCGACTGCTCTTGAGTTCGCTTGGAAGGCTATCAAGTACGTCAAATCAAACGGTATTATCGTGACCAATGACCACATGACACTTGGCGTTGGCCCAGGTCAAACTAATCGTGTGGCCTCTGTTCGCATCGCTATTGACCAAGCTAAAGACCGTCTTGACGGCGCTGTGCTTGCTTCGGATGCCTTCTTCCCATTTGCGGATAATGTGGAAGAAATCGCCAAAGCAGGTATTAAGGCTATCATCCAGCCAGGTGGATCGGTCCGTGATCAGGAATCCATCGAAGCTGCTGACAAATATGGCTTGACCATGATCTTCACAGGAGTGAGACATTTTAGACATTAAGAATGTAAAGGGAAGAAAACAGTTTCTTTCCTTTTTTGCATAAAAACGCGGAGTGAAACAAGATTAAAACGAACGTTTATGATATAATGTTAGTAAATAATTCGCAAAAGAGGTTATAAGATGAAGCTGTTAGTTGTCGGTTCGGGTGGTCGTGAACATGCCATTGCTAAGAAGTTGCTTGAGTCAAAGGACGTTGAAAAAGTATTTGTAGCTCCTGGGAATGACGGGATGACTCTGGATGGTCTCGAATTGGTAAATATCTCTATTTCCGAACATTCTAAATTGATTGACTTCGCAAAGGCCAACGATATCGCTTGGACCTTTATTGGTCCAGATGACGCCCTTGCGGCTGGTATCGTGGATGATTTCCATGCAGCTGGTCTCAAAGCCTTTGGTCCGACAAGATTGGCAGCTGAGCTGGAGTGGTCCAAGGATTTTGCTAAGGAAATCATGGTCAAATACGGCGTTCCGACAGCAGCCTATGGCACATTCTCAGATTTCGAGGAAGCCAAGGCCTATATCGAAAAGCAGGGTGCGCCTATCGTAGTCAAGGCGGATGGCTTGGCGCTTGGGAAGGGTGTCGTCGTTGCTGAAACGGTTGAGCAAGCAGTCGAAGCAGCTCACGAGATGCTTTTGGACAATAAATTTGGTGACTCAGGTGCGCGTGTAGTTATTGAGGAATTCCTTGATGGGGAGGAGTTCTCCCTCTTTGCCTTTGTCAATGGTGATAAGTTCTACATCATGCCAACAGCTCAGGACCACAAACGTGCCTACGATGGCGACAAAGGGCCTAACACGGGTGGTATGGGTGCCTATGCGCCAGTTCCACACTTGCCACAGAGCGTGGTTGACACAGCAGTGGAGACTATTGTCAAGCCAGTCCTAGAGGGCATGATCCAAGAAGGGCGTCCATATCTGGGAGTTCTTTACGCAGGGCTTATCTTGACAGCTGATGGACCTAAGGTTATCGAGTTTAACGCTCGTTTCGGAGATCCAGAAACGCAAATTATCTTGCCTCGTCTGACATCTGACTTTGCACAAAATATTACGGATATTCTGGATGGCAAGGAGCCAACCATCACCTGGACAGACAAGGGTGTGACTCTGGGTGTGGTTGTCGCATCCAAGGGCTACCCGCTAGATTATGCAAAGGGTGTCGAGTTGCCAGCCAAGACCGAAGGCGACACCATCACCTACTATGCAGGGGCTAAGTTTGCGGAAAATAGCAGAGCACTGCTATCAAACGGTGGACGTGTCTATATGCTCGTCACTACAGCAGCCACCGTCAAAGAAGCCCAAAACACCATCTACGGGGAACTCAACAAACAAAACACAGAAGGCCTCTTTTATCGAACAGATATCGGAAGCAAGGCGAACAAATAAAATTTCAAAAGCGACTGAGTCGCCAAACCCGATAATGGTTGCCGTGGTGAAAAGACCAGAACAGTATCTGTTTTGGTCGGGGAAACTTTGAGACCTTAGGCTCAAAGTTTAGGAATGAAACCGAAGGTTTGCTTCCGTCCCCACCACCTAAGACCATTATCAAAAAAGAAGAAAAAAGGAAAAATTATGACTAAACCAATTATTTCCATCATCATGGGCTCAAAATCCGACTGGGCAACCATGCAAAAAACCGCTGAAGTCCTAGACCGCTTCGGTGTATCCTACGAAAAGAAAGTTGTCTCTGCCCACCGCACACCTGACCTCATGTTCAAACATGCTGAAGAAGCTCGTAGCCGTGGCATCAAGATCATCATCGCAGGTGCTGGTGGCGCAGCCCATTTGCCAGGGATGGTGGCAGCCAAGACAATACTTCCAGTCATTGGTGTGCCAGTCAAATCACGTGCTCTTAGCGGTGTGGATTCGCTCTATTCAATTGTTCAGATGCCAGGTGGGGTTCCTGTAGCAACCATGGCTATCGGTGAAGCAGGTGCGACTAACGCTGCCCTTTTTGCCCTCCGTCTCCTCTCTGTAGAAGATAAGTCCATTGCGGACGCACTTGCTAACTTTGCCGAAGAACAAGGAAAAATCGCAGAGGAGTCTACGAATGAGCTCATCTAAAACAATCGGAATTATCGGTGGTGGCCAGCTGGGTCAAATGATGGCTATTTCTGCTATCTACATGGGCTACAAGGTTATCGCGCTGGATCCTGCGGCTGATTGCCCAGCCTCTCGCGTGGCGGAGATCATCGTGGCTCCTTATAACGATGTGGATGCCCTCCGTCAGTTGGCGGAACGTTGTGATGTCCTCACTTATGAATTTGAAAATGTTGATGCTGACGGTTTGGATGTCGTTATCAAGGATGGACAACTCCCTCAAGGGACAGATCTGCTCCGCATTTCGCAAAATCGTATCTTTGAAAAGGACTTTCTCTTAAATAAGGCACAAGTGACAGTTGCACCCTACAAGGTTGTGACTTCTAGCCAAGATTTGGCGGATATCGACCTGTCGAAAAACCATGTCCTCAAGACTGCGACTGGTGGCTATGATGGACATGGACAAAAGGTTATTCGCTCAGAAGCAGACTTGGAAGAAGCCAATGCACTAGCCGATTCAGCAGACTGTGTCTTGGAGGAATTTGTCAACTTTGACCTTGAGATTTCTGTCATCGTGTCAGGTAATGGTAAGGACGTGACAGTCTTCCCTGTTCAGGAAAATATCCACCGCAACAATATCCTGTCTAAGACCATTGTGCCAGCCCGCATTTCAGAAAGTCTAGCAGCCAAGGCCAAAGCTATGGCAGTGCGAATCGCTGAACAGTTGAATCTGTCTGGAACCCTTTGTGTGGAAATGTTTGCGACAGCTGATGATATCATTGTCAACGAGATTGCCCCACGACCACACAACTCTGGGCACTACTCTATCGAAGCCTGCGACTTCTCCCAGTTTGATACCCACATTTTAGGTGTTCTGGGAGCATCATTGCCAGAAGTTAAATTACATGCACCTGCCGTCATGCTCAATGTTCTCGGCCAGCATGTCGAGGCTGCTGAAAAATATGTCACAGAAAATCCAAGCGCCCACCTCCACATGTATGGTAAAATAGAAGCAAAGCACAATCGCAAGATGGGGCATGTGACTTTGTTTAGTGATGTTCCGGATGAGGTGGAGGAGTTTGGGGAGGGGATTGACTTTTGAAATGGCAGAAGAATTTGATGAATTGCTAGATGATGAAATAAAGACCGAAAAACTGACTTATACGGACGATTTGATTGTTCCAGAGATTGCGGATAGAGAGGGGATTCATATTTTAGAGAGAGCTGGTAATCAGCTAGTCTTAGAATATTCTTGTTCCGTGAAGGAAGTTAAGGATTGTCTGAGTAGTTACGGCCTGCCTAGACATCCTGAGAGAATTTCATTTGAATTTTCTATACATGAAGACTCAGAAAATGATAATCTTTAAAGCTAAATGGAGACCAGTTTATGATTCAAATTATTGTCAACGCTTTTGTGGAAGTGCTCTTTGCCAGCGCCGACCATGAAAAAGTAAAAGCCAAATATCAGAAATTAAAGATTCAATATACGAACAATTATCTGGCTATCTATGATTTGCCATTGGATACAGATCTAAGTAGCTTGCCGCACTATCCGTCGGTGGCTATTGGGAAAGAGGATTTTGAGTGAGGAGTGAGGTTATGAATTTAACTGATGAAACTATTGAAAATCTCAAAAAGAGATTTAGCATTGATGAAATTTTGGAATCTAATAATTTTAGTTTTATTCGAATTCTAGGTCAGGGTGGTCAGGGTGTAGTAGTTTTAGCAACTGATAATACTGGGATAGAAAAAGCTGTAAAAATTATGCAACTACCAACTTCCGGAGGTCGAGCAAATAAAATTAAAATTGATAGATTAAAGCAAGATCTTGACTTTTGTTTAAACGACAATCATCCTAATATTATTCGTTATGATAGTTATGGAGAATTTCCTAAAGACGAAGAAGTTAAAACAAAATTCTTTTATGCAGTCATGGATTATTATCCCCAAACTTTGAGAGATGTAATTAATCATCGTGAAAATTATTCTCCCTTACAAAGATTGGATTTATTAATTCAATTAATAAAAGCAGTGAATGCTGCACATGACAAGAGGATTATCCATAGAGATATTAAACCAGAAAATGTATTAATTAGTGGATATCACCTTGTTTTAAGTGACTTTGGTATTGCACATTTTGAGGACGCTGGACTGACAGTCGCAGATGACCTTCTAGTTAATAGAAATTACCTTTCTCCTGAACAAAAAATAGAGGGTAATGCTCTCACTATTACTTTTGCATCGGATATCTATTCTTTAGGTTTAATTATTAATGAGTGTTTTACTGGTGAAAATCCAGCAGGTTCTGACTATCGGCATATTGAACAATATTATCCATATTTATTTGAGTTGGACAATCTGGTTGATATGATGATGAGCTATAGAGCTGATGAACGACCAACGGCTGATAGTGTAAGAATCAAATTGAAGATTTATAACCATGATATAAGAAATCAACTTGATGAAATTAAAGACAGTCTTAGAACTGAGATGATAGATGAAGATTCTATTTTACAAACAGCAGCTGAAGATTTGATATTTAGTGATCATGCATTGAAAGATTTAAACGATAGTGCATTGCAAAAATTAAATCCGAATTACCATTGTTCGTTATCATATAGTGTAACTAAAGATTTATATTCAAATTTTATACAGCATCGTTTGCTGGCTGAATGTGAAAAGAAATTTACATATGAAAGTCATAATTACTTAGATGGTGAATACTACGAACCACTTAATATTAATCATAAAGGGGAGCATAAGTATCTTTATGACCGTATGAAAGAAATTCTGATAAATATTGGTGGGAATAAAATTCTTTCAGGTAAGATTTTAAAATTGTTTATTTCTTGTAAAGACTATCATTGCGAAGAAATTTTAAGAGAAGTTGATCAAATAATTACGTATTCTAAAGACAACATAATTGATGTTCCAGTGCTTTGGTTAGTTAAATATTTAAGAAGCAATGCTTTTACTTTCGACTCTAACTTCAATGGTGATAAATTATTCGAGCATGTTAAACTAGTTGAATTTCGTGAGAATAAAGTGGGAACGCCACTAGAATTAGCACTGTTTGAAAATCAGTTAGATTCTTTCAAAAAAAGGGATGAGAAACTTTTAACGATTCTTAATACAGTTAAGAAACAGTATCATATAGAATTTGATCAGATTAGTCGAGAAAATTACTCTTTGAAGTTCGATAATGTATTTAATGCTGGTAGTTTTGACAAATTTAAAGAATACTGTATTTCAAAGACAGAACCAGGTTCAACATTTGAAGCAGATGTACATGATATGTTAAGTAATTTAAAGGAAAATATAAATGAAGGGGTTATTGAATTGATTGTCTCTAAGGATTGGGATATAGAAGTTACATTAAGAAAGATTTTTATTAATTTAATTAGGGAAGGAGAAACATCATGATCAACCGTTACTCTCGCCCTGAGATGGCGAACATTTGGAGTGAAGAAAATAAATACCGTGCTTGGCTTGAGGTGGAAATCTTGGCTGACGAGGCATGGGCTGAGTTGGGGGAAATCCCTAAGGAAGATGTGGCTTTGATTCGTGAAAAGGCGGACTTTGACATCGACCGTATTTTGGAAATTGAGCAGGAGACTCGCCACGATGTGGTGGCTTTCACGCGTGCGGTTTCTGAAACGCTTGGCGAAGAGCGCAAGTGGGTCCACTATGGTTTGACTTCTACCGATGTGGTAGATACGGCTTACGGTTACATCTACAAACAGGCCAACGACATCATTCGTCGTGACCTTGAAAACTTCACTAACATCATCGCTGACAAGGCTAAGGAACACAAGTTTACCATCATGATGGGTCGTACCCACGGTGTGCACGCTGAACCTACAACCTTTGGTCTGAAATTGGCAACTTGGTATAGCGAAATGAAGCGCAATATCGAGCGTTTCGAGCATGCAGCTGCTGGTGTAGAAGCTGGTAAAATCTCTGGTGCGGTTGGGAACTTTGCCAACATCCCACCATTTGTGGAGCAATACGTCTGCGACAAGCTTGGTATCCGTGCTCAAGAAATCTCTACACAGGTGCTTCCTCGTGATCTTCATGCTGAGTACTTTGCAGTTCTTGCCAGCATCGCGACTTCTATCGAACGTATGGCGACTGAGATTCGCGGTTTGCAAAAGTCTGAACAACGTGAAGTGGAAGAATTCTTTGCTAAAGGGCAAAAAGGGTCTTCAGCAATGCCTCACAAACGCAACCCGATCGGTTCTGAAAATATGACAGGTCTTGCGCGTGTTATCCGTGGTCACATGATTACAGCCTATGAAAACGTTGCTCTCTGGCACGAGCGTGATATCTCTCACTCATCAGCTGAGCGTATCATCACACCGGATACGACTATTTTGATTGACTACATGCTCAACCGTTTTGGAAATATCGTCAAGAACTTGACTGTTTTCCCAGAAAACATGATCCGCAACATGAACTCTACGTTTGGTCTTATCTTTAGCCAACGTGCGATGTTGACCTTGATTGAAAAAGGCATGACCCGTGAGCAAGCCTATGACTTGGTACAACCAAAAACAGCCTACTCTTGGGATAATCAAGTAGACTTTAAACCGCTTCTCGAAGCAGATCCAGAGGTAACTTCTCGCCTCACACAAGAAGAAATCGACGAAATTTTCAACCCAGTTTATTACACTAAACGAGTGGACGATATCTTTGACCGTCTTGGACTGGGTGATTAATTAAAAAATAAACAGCGAGCTTCAATCTCGCTGTTTATTTTTTATCGAAAAGACCTAGTCTTCTTTTCTTTTAGTGATTCCATAGGCTGCTAGTGAGGCCATGAGTCCTGCGACTACTAGTCCTGCAGAATCGTGACTTCCTGTTTCAGGAAGTTTTTTCTCTGTTGCCACAGGAGCTGGACCTTGAGGGAGAGCTTTGTTTTCCTCAGCAGGAGCAGTTGCTGGAGCTGGTTGGCTTGAGATTTCTAGTTTTGGTTTTTCTTCAGCAATAGCGGCTTGTCCGTTTTCACCGCCTACATGTGTTACCATAGTTCCGACTTCGACTATTTGAGTAACGGCTTCCTGTGCTACGACACTATTTACAAGTGTTTTCACTTCCTTGCCATCAACAGTGCTTACAGAGTAGAAGTTGCTACGATGTCCATTGACGCCCTTAGTAATGACTTTTGTTTTTCCTTTGAACAAGAGTGGATTTTCACGAGTCACTGTGGTAAATGGAATTTCTTCTTCTTGGATATCCAGTCTAGGTTTTGTTTCTGCAACTGGAGCAAGATCATGTTCATCGCCTACATGTGTTACCATAGTTCCGACTTCGACTATTTGAGTAACAGCTTCCTGTGCTACGACACTATTTACTAGTGTTTTCACTTCTTTACCATCGGCAGAAGCGCTCACCGAGTAGAAGTTTGTACGGCGACCGTTGACACCTTTAGTAATGACTTGTGTTTTTCCTTTGAGCAAGAGTGGATTTTCACGAGTCACTGTGGTAAATGGAATTTCTTCTTCTTGGATATCCAGTCTAGGTTTTGTTTCTGCAACTGGAGCAAGATCATGTTCATCACCTACATGTGTTACAAGGGTTCCGACTTCAACAATTTGAGTAACTGCTTCTTTGGTTACAAGACTATCTACAAGTGTTTTCACTTCCTTGCCATCAACAGTGCTCACAGAGTAGAAGTTGCTACGATGTCCATTGACGCCCTTAGTAATGACTTGTGTTTTTCCTTTGAGTAAGAGTGGATTTTCACGAGTTACTGTGGTAAATGGAATTTCTTCTTCTTGGATATCCAGTTTAGGTTTTACCTCAGTAGTTGGTGCAAGACCACTTTCATCACCCTTATGAGTTACAGGAGCGCCGACTTCAACCACTTGGTTTACAACTTCTTTGGTTACCTGGCTATCAAGGACTGTTTCTGTTGTTTTTCCATTTTCAGTGAGTACAGAGATGTAATGAGTTCGTTCACCTTTGACTCCTGCTGTGATAATATTTTCCTGACCAGCTGGGAGGTTAGGATTTTCTTTCTTGATAACTTCAAATGGAATTTCTTCAGTTCTTGTGATGAGTTCTGGACTGGTTTCAACATTGGCAGTCACTTCATTTTCATCCAGGCTTCCTGAGTGAGTTGTAGCTGGTTTGAGACCTAAGCGAGCGGCTTTTAGGTTGGCTACAAGTGTGTCAAGCTCAGCTTGTTTATTACGGTTGAGGTTGTAATTTAGAGCTGTTTTAGCTGCGTCAAGGGTCTCAAGACTTTCTTTACTATATCCTTCTAAGTTTTCAGGAATTTGTGCTAATTCTTCACGGAGAGCATTATAATTAGCTCGGAAGTAGTCTTTGTTGTGGTCTGCAAAGGCAGTCATGAGTTCAAAGATTTCTTCTTCCTTGTACTCAGCGCTTGGTCTATCTGCCCAGATTGAAAGCATACTACCGACTGTTGGAAGGTCTACTTCAGGATATTTAGTAGAAGCAAGTTGATTGAATGGTGTTTTTCCAGTATTCTCAATAGCTTTTTTGAGGAAACCACCACCATCTTCTGGTTTTTGACCGAGAATGTAGTACCAGTCACCGTTGGTATTCAAGAACTTATAACCCTTGCTTGCTAGGTATTGAGGTGATGCGAGGTTATATCCCCACCAGCCTTTAGACCAGTAAGAAATCAAGACGTCTTTGTCAAACTGAACATCGTCCTTGTCCTCGTAGTAGAAGCCATCGTTGAAGGCCATTGGTTGAAGTCCTCTTTCTTTGGCCATAGCTGCGAGGGTGTTGGCATATTCGGCAAACTTGCCATAGAGTTGATACCATTTGAGGTAGTACCAGCCTTGGGCACTAGTAGCATCGTTGGCGTATTCGTCAGTACCAAAGTTGAAAATCTTTGTTTTTCCTGCAAAGAAGTCCATGTATTTACCGATGAGGGCTTTTACAAAGTTCATCGCTTCTTCGTTTCTCAAGTCCATAGTTGTTTTGGAGACTTTGTCAAAGTGGGCTTGAGGATTTTTAATACCCAATTTTTCCATGGCAACTAGCATAGCATCCATGTGACCTGGGCTGTTGATAGCTGGGATGAGACCGATACCCTTAGATTTAGCGTATTCAATTAATTCTGTCACTTCTGCCTGTGTTAGTGCAGTACCGTTTGGATCGTCGTAGTAAGCTTTAGTTCCTTCGATAATAGCTTTTTTAACGTCATCACTAGCATAGGTTTTTCCGTTGGCAGTGATGGTCATATCATCGAGTAAGAATCGAAGTCCGTCATTTCCTAGAAGGAGATGAACATCAGAATATCCGAGCTCACTGGCCTTATCTACGATGCGTTTGAGTTGGTTAAGAGTAAAGTATTTGCGTCCAGCATCGATTGAAATCACCTTGTTTTTAGCAAGTTTTTCAACCTCACGTTTAGCATCTTCTTCTTTTTGAGCTTCTGGTGTGAATGTCAAATTGCTGACTGCTTCTTGAAGTTTTGCAATTGCTTGGTCAATCGTGTCTTGTTGGGCACGGCTGAGGTTGCTATCAAGTGAACGGATGGCTTTTGCCGCTTCGTTAACCGCTGCGACGCTTTCTGCAGTATAACGGTTAAGGTCTTTTGGTACCTCGTTAAGTGCTTTTTCTGCAGACTCATAATCAGCTGCGAAGTATTCAGCGTTAGAATTTGCGAATTGCCGCATGAGTTTGAAGAGTCGTGATGGTGAATAACGTGCAGATGGAGTGTCAGCCCAAGCAGCTACCATACCACCGATGATTGGGATATCAGCTCCTTCTGTTTTTGGTACAGAAGTGATTGGTGTGTTTTTAATACCATTGAGCCCCTGATCGAGATTGTACCAACCTTGGCCATCTGCATTTCGCCCAAGAACATAGTACCAAGCATCGTTAGTGTTTAGGATTTGGTGACCTTTTTCTACTAGAAGTTTAGAAGAAGCGACGTCGTAACCTCCCCAACCACCAGTCCACATTGAAACGATGATATCTTTGTCAAAAGTTCCGAAGCTAGTATCACTATTGTAGTAAATACCATCATTGAAGGCCATTGGTTTTAGACCGTGCGATTTTACAATACGAGCTAGGTCATTGGCGTAGGCAATAAATTTTTCATATCCTTTTACAGGGTAGCCTTCGTTTGGATAGTATTTATCAGCCTGAAGAACGCTCCAACCTTTAGCGTTTGTTGCGTCATTGGCATATTCATCCAGTCCGATGTTGAAGATTTCAGTCTTTTTCGCGAAATAAGCAGCATATTTATCGATAAGGGCTTTTGTAAAAGCGACCGCTTGTTCGTTGTCAAGATCGACAGTACGGGCTGATTCCTTCCCAAAATAGCTAAAGTTAGGGTTTTGGATTCCCAATTCTTTCATGGCATTGAGGATTGCATCCATGTGACCAGGACTATTTACTGTCGGAATGAGACCGATACCTTTATCTTTGGCATAGTTAATCAGATCTGTCATTTGATTTTCTGTTAAGTGATTGCCGTTTGGATCGTTGTAATAATCATTTGTACCTTTTTCAATGGCACGTTTGACATCGTCACTGGCATAGGTCTTGCCGTTAGCTGTGATGCTCATATCGTCCAACATGAAGCGGAGTCCATCATTTCCAACTAATAGGTGTAAATCAGTGTAGCCATAATGTTTCGCTTTGTCGATGATTTCCTTGAGTTGTTCTGGTGAGAAATATTTACGTCCAGCATCAATAGAAACAATTTTCTTTTTCGCTAGTTTTTCATTTACAGTTGTAGCACGTTCCTTTCCTGCCTCTGTTGCCAGTTTGTCAGCCTCTGCTTTCGCTTCATCTTTTTTAGCTGGTTTATCCTTGTCAGTCTTGTCTGTATTTGACTCTTTAGAATCAGCCTCTTTCTTAGGGCTAGCTTCTTCTGCCTTTTTATTAGCAGTTTCTTTTTCAGCAGAAGTTGGAGTTACCACTTCTGCTTTATCACTAGGAGTTGAACTAACTTCCTCTTGTGGTTTTTCTTCTGTTTTTGGAAGACTAGCTACCTTATCAGCAGCTGGAGTTTCTGTTTCTACAGTTTTTGGAGCTTCTGGTTGAAGCTCTGCTTTAGGTGTTTCCTCAGTCCGATTTTCGGATGATTGAGGGGAATCAGAAACCGTATGGATGGTCGGTTGGTTTTCTGTAGTAGTAGGAGTAACTCCATCGGCTGCAACAGTCTGTGCTTGGAAGGCGAATCCAACTAGAACAGAAGCTGCTCCTACAGCGTATTTACGAATAGAAAAACGCTGTTGTTTTTCATGTTTCATTGCAAAACCTCCTGATTGCATTGTTATATTGATAGCGTTTACATAAATCAACACCTTTATTTTATTTCTTATATTAACGAGAGTCAAGAGGAGATGACAAAAAACTATAATAAGTATAAAAAAATATAAAATTTAAACTTAAGATTTCAGATTGGTCGGAAAAGATACATATATATATCTAGTAGAATTTTTTTGGTTCTATTTCTATAAAATATTCCACAAATTATAGAATCTTCCAAAAATAGGTAAGCGCTACCTTTTTGGTGTGGTATAATAAGTATAGAAAAAGCCCAAGCGTTTAGGCTCAGGCTTTCTTCTTAGTGATCACGGTCACATGAAATGAATTTGATTTTGTAGTAATCTGCTCGTTTATATGTTTCGCTGTATGCGAGAACTTGACCAGTAGACTCTAGTTTAGTAGTCTTGGTTTGTAAAACGGTTGGGAATTGTTCATCGACTCCGAGGACCGAAGCCGCATGTTCTGGAGTTGGAAATGCTATTTCATTGATTTCTTCAAAATGTTCATCATTCATGTGAATGTGGTAATCCAATTTGAAACGGTTATAGATAGAGCTATAATATTCAAGATTTGGATAATTTGCGTTGATGTATTGTTCCGGAATGTAAGATGTATGGTAGATGTAGACAACACCACCTGTTTCGCGTACGCGTTCAATCTTGTAGTAGAACTGATCTCCGCGTAGTCCAAGTTTTTCTAAGTAGCTTAGTTTGTTTCCACGCTCAATAGAAAGGACGGTAACTTTATCATCTTTAGTTTCAAAAACTTCTACATCTGAAAACTCTACGAGTTTGTGTTTGCGTGCGCGTGAAACGAATGTACCCTTTCCTTGTTGGCGGACAATATAGCCATCCTTGGCAAGGTCGTTTAAGGCGCGAACAACTGTGATAGAACTTACATCATACATTGCAATCAATTCAGCTTCAGTGTAGAATTTATCTCCACTGGCAAATTGACCAGAAATGATTTTGTTCTTTAACTCATCTTTAATATATTGATACTTTGGAATTGCCATATTTTCACCTCGATTTTCCTTCTCCGTTAAAGATTTTACCATAAAACTGGAAAGAATAGTAGCCTTTTGAATAAAAAAATTAGAATAATAGGCTATAAGGTTAATTTACATAGGAATAAATAGAAAAACATACATTTTTATACATGGTACCAAAATGTTGTTATGACTATAGATTACAAGATTTTTATAAGTTTTTTGTGTAAAAGTTAGTGAAAAATGAAAAAAATTGTGAAAACCTATTGACAAATGCAGGATATTGAGATATATTTACTATATCAACAAATGAAAGCGTAAACTTTAGTTGTCAGAAGGTAAGAATATGACACGATTTGAGATACGGGATGATTTTTATCTCGATGGAAAATCATTTAAGATTTTATCTGGCGCCATTCATTATTTTAGGGTTCCTCCAGAAGATTGGTATCATTCGCTCTATAACTTGAAGGCTCTTGGTTTTAATACAGTAGAGACTTATGTAGCTTGGAATTTACACGAGCCTCGTGAGGGTGAATTTCACTTTGAAGGAGCTCTGGATTTGGAGCGATTTCTCCAGACAGCACAAGATTTAGGTCTTTACGCTATCGTTCGTCCCTCTCCCTTTATCTGTGCGGAGTGGGAATTCGGTGGCTTACCAGCTTGGCTCTTAACCAAGAATATGAGGCTTCGTTCCTCAGATCCTGCTTATATTGAAGCTGTAGGTCGCTACTATGATCAGCTCTTGTCACGATTGGTTCCACATTTGTTGGACAAGGGTGGCAATATCCTTATGATGCAGGTTGAAAATGAGTATGGTTCTTATGGAGAAGATAAGGCTTACCTGAGAGCGATTCGACAGTTGATGGAGGAGCGTGGCGTAACCTGTCCCCTCTTTACATCAGATGGTCCATGGAGAGCTACACTGAAAGCTGGAACCTTAATCGAAGATGACCTCTTTGTAACAGGGAACTTTGGTTCTAAGGCATCTTACAACTTTTCACAGATGCAGGAATTCTTTGATGAACATGGTAAGAAATGGCCACTCATGTGTATGGAGTTCTGGGATGGTTGGTTCAATCGTTGGAAAGAACCGATTATCACACGGGATCCGAAAGAGTTGGCAGATGCAGTTCGAGAGGTTTTGGAGCAAGGTTCCATCAATCTTTACATGTTCCATGGTGGCACAAACTTTGGTTTCATGAATGGTTGCTCAGCTCGAGGAACTTTGGACTTGCCACAAGTCACATCTTATGATTACGATGCCCTTCTGGATGAGGAAGGAAATCCAACTGCCAAATATTTAGCAGTCAAGAAGATGATGGCAACGCATTTCCCAGAGTATCCGCAGTTGGAACCACTCTACAAAGAGAGTATGGAGTTGGATGCTATTCCACTAGTTGAAAAAGTTTCCTTGTTTGAAACCTTAGATAGCTTGTCTAGTCCGGTAGAAAGTCTCTATCCTAAAAAGATGGAGGAGTTAGGACAAAGTTATGGCTACCTACTCTATCGAACAGAAACAGACTGGGATGCAGAAGAAGAGAGACTTCGTATCATTGACGGTCGAGATAGAGCTCAGCTGTATGTCGATGGTCAGTGGGTTAAAACCCAATATCAGACAGAGATTGGGGAAGATATTTTTTATCAAGGCAAAAAGAAAGCGCTGTCTAGATTGGATGTCTTGGTAGAAAATATGGGGCGTGTCAACTATGGACACAAGTTCTTAGCGGATACGCAACGTAAGGGAATTCGGACAGGAGTTTGTAAGGATTTGCATTTCTTACTAAACTGGAAACACTATCCACTCCCACTAGACAATCCCGAGAAAATTGATTTCTCAAAAGGATGGACAGAAGGACAACCAGCCTTTTACGCTTATGACTTTACAGTCCAAGAGCCAAAAGATACTTACCTAGACTTATCTGAGTTTGGTAAGGGAGTTGCCTTTGTCAATGGGCAGAATCTAGGACGTTTTTGGAACGTCGGCCCAACCCTCTCACTTTATATTCCTCATAGCTATCTCAAGGAAGGTGATAATCGCATCATCATCTTTGAAACAGAGGGCCAATATAGAGAAGAGATTTATTTAACTCGTAAACCTACACTAAAACACATAAAGGGGGAAAACTTATGACAATTGTAGGATGCCGTATTGATGGACGTTTGATCCACGGACAAGTAGCCAATCTATGGGCTGGAAAACTAAATGTTTCACGTATCATGGTTGTAGATGACGAAGTTGTCAACAACGACGTTGAAAAGAGTGGTTTGAAACTTGCAACACCACCAGGTGTGAAGTTGAGTATTTTGCCAATTGAGAAAGCGGCAGCCAATATTCTTGCTGGAAAATACGATAGCCAACGTCTCTTTATCGTGGCTCGTAAACCAGACCGCTTCCTTGGTTTGGTAGAAGCAGGTGTACCAATTGAAACCCTTAATGTTGGGAATATGTCTCAAACACCAGAAACTCGCGCCATCACACGTTCTATCAACGTAGTGGACAAGGATGTGGAAGACTTCCACAAATTGGCAGAAAAAGGTGTTAAACTTACTGCTCAAATGGTTCCAAATGATCCAATTTCAGACTTTTTGAGCTTATTAAAATAGGAAAAAATTTTTAGGAGGTCATTGTTATGATACAATGGTGGCAAATTTTACTTCTCACTTTGTACTCAGCTTATCAAATCTGTGATGAGTTGACGATCGTTTCATCTGCAGGTTCCCCTGTATTTGCTGGTTTCATTACTGGTTTGATTATGGGAGATGTGACTACTGGTCTGCTTATCGGTGGTAACTTGCAACTGTTCGTTCTTGGGGTTGGTACCTTCGGTGGTGCTTCTCGTATTGACGCAACTTCTGGTGCGGTTCTTGCAACAGCATTCTCAGTTTCACAAGGAATCGCTACAGACCTTGCGATTACAACAATCGCTGTACCAGTAGCAGCACTTTTAACATACTTCGACGTTCTTGGACGTATGACAACTACTTTCTTCGCACACCGTATTGATGCTGCAATCGACCGCTTTGATTACAAAGGTATCGAACGCAACTACTTGCTTGGTGCGATTCCTTGGGCTTTATCTCGTGCCCTTCCAGTCTTCTTCGCGCTTGCATTTGGTGGTGAATTTGTACAACACGTAGTAGACTTCGTTACAAAATACCAGTGGGTTGCAGATGGTTTGACACTTGCAGGACGTATGCTTCCAGGTCTTGGATTTGCAATCTTGCTTCGTTACCTTCCAGTTAAACGTAACCTTCACTACCTTGCAATGGGATTTGGTTTGACAGCTATGTTGACTGTTCTTTACTCATATGTAACAGGTCTTGGTGGCGCTGTTGCTGGTATCGTAGGTACTCTACCGAAAGATGTTGCTGAAAAAATTGGTTTCGTGAACAACTTCAAAGGTTTGTCTATGATTGGTATCTCTATCGTAGGTATCTTCCTTGCAGTGCTTCACTTCAAAAATAGCCAAAAAGTAGCTGTAGCAGAACCTTCTACACCATCAGAAAGTGGGGAAATCGAAGATGACGAATTCTAATTACAAACTTACAAAAGAAGATTTTAATCAAATCAACAAACGTAGCTTGTTTACTTTCCAATTGGGTTGGAACTACGAACGTATGCAAGCTTCTGGTTACCTTTACATGATCTTGCCTCAATTGCGTAAAATGTATGGGGATGGAACTCCTGAATTGAAAGAAATGATGAAAGTTCATACTCAATTCTTCAATACTTCACCATTCTTCCACACCATTATCGCTGGTTTTGACCTTGCCATGGAAGAAAAAGATGGTGTGGGTTCAAAAGACGCCGTTAATGGTATCAAGACAGGTTTGATGGGACCATTCGCTCCTCTTGGAGATACAATCTTTGGTTCACTTGTACCTGCGATCATGGGATCTATCGCAGCAACTATGGCTATCGGTGGTCAACCTTGGGGTATCTTCCTTTGGATTGCAGTTGCAGTAGCGTATGATATCTTCCGTTGGAAACAGTTGGAATTTGCCTACAAAGAAGGGGTTAACCTTATCAACAATATGCAAAGTACCTTGACAGCTTTGATTGACGCTGCATCTGTACTTGGTGTCTTCATGATGGGTGCTCTTGTAGCAACAATGATCAACTTTGAAATTTCTTACAAGTTGCCAATCGGTGAAAAGATGATTGATTTCCAAGACATCTTGAACCAAATCTTCCCACGTTTGCTTCCAGCAATCTTTACTGCCTTTATCTTCTGGTTGCTTGGTAAGAAAGGTATGACCTCTACTAAAGCTATCGGTATCATTATCGCTCTTGCAGTAGGTCTTTCTGCCTTTGGTAAATTTGTACTTGGAATGGGCGCATAATTTATGGCTAAATCATTAATTTTGGTGAGTCATGGTCGCTTCTGTGAAGAACTTAAAGGTAGCACTGAAATGATCATGGGTCCACAAGACAATATTCATGCAGTGGCTCTTCTTCCAGAAGATGGTCCAGAAGAATTTACTGCGAAATTTGAAGCTGCTATTGAAGGATTGGATGATTTCCTAGTCTTTGCGGATCTTCTCGGTGGAACACCATGTAACGTGGTCAGTCGTTTGATCATGGAAGGTCGTGACATCGAACTTTATGCAGGAATGAATCTTCCAATGGTGATTGAATTTATCAATGCGAGCCTTACAGGTGCAGATGCGGACTATAAAAATCGTGCTGCAGAAAGCATTGTGAAAGTCAATGACCTGTTAGCAGGCTTCGATGATGACGAAGATGAATAATACTCTTCGAAAATCTCTTTCAACCATACTAGTGTCGCCTTGCCGTATAGATGTTACTGACTTCGTCAGTTCTATCTGCAACCTCAAAGCAGTGCTTTGAGCAGCCTGCGGCTAGTTTGCTCTTTGATTTTCATTGAGTATACGATGTGACAACGTGAAAATCGTTAGAGCATCTTATATAGAATATACATGGGAATGGGGCTTACTCCCATTCCCATCTTTAATAGAAAAAGAGGAATTCAATGCTACATTATACAAAAGAAGACTTGATTGAATTGGGTGCAGAAATCACTACACGTGAAATCTACCAACAGCCTGATGTATGGAAAGAAGCTTTTGAATCTTATCAAGCAAAGCGTGAAGAAATTGCAGCCTTTCTACAAGGAATTGCTGATAAACATGACTATATCAAGGTTATCTTGACAGGTGCTGGAACTTCTGCTTATGTGGGAGATACCTTGGTACCTTACTTTAAGGAAGTCTATGACGAACGCAAATGGAATTTCAATGCTATTGCGACAACTGATATCGTAGCCAATCCAGAAACCTATTTGAAAAAAGATGTGGCGACTGTCCTTGTATCTTTTGCTCGTAGTGGGAACTCGCCTGAAAGTGTGGCGACTGTTGACTTGGCCAAAGCCTTGGTGGATGAGCTTTATCAAGTGACGATTACTTGTGCAGCGGATGGTGAGTTGGCTCTTCAAGCCCATGGTGATGACCGCAATCTTTTGCTTTTGCAACCGGCTGCCTCTAATGATGCAGGCTTTGCCATGACTTCAAGTTTTACGTCTATGATGTTAACAGCTCTCTTGGTCTTTGATCCTACAGAATTTGCTGTGAAAGCTGAACGTTTTGAAGTTGTGTCTAGTCTTGCCCGTAAAGTTCTAGACAATGCAGAAGATGTTAAAGAGCTTGTTGACCTAGACTTTAACCGTGTTATCTACCTTGGCGCAGGTCCTTTCTTCGGTCTTGCTCATGAAGCTCAGCTCAAGATTTTGGAATTAACAGCTGGTCAAGTGGCGACCATGTATGAAAGTCCAGTTGGCTTCCGCCACGGTCCAAAATCTCTTATCAACGAAGATACAGTTGTTTTGGTCTTTGGTACAACGACAGACTACACTCGTAAGTACGACTTGGACTTGGTTCGTGAAGTTGCTGGTGACCAGATTGCTCGCCGTGTTGTGCTTTTGAGTGATCAAGCCTTTGGTCTTGAAAATGTCAAAGAAGTGGCACTTGGTTGTGGCGGTGTCTTGAATGATATTTACCGTGTCTTCCCTTACATCGTTTATGCCCAACTCTTTGCCCTATTGACTTCACTTAAGGTAGAAAATAAACCTGACACACCGTCTCCTACAGGTACAGTAAACCGTGTGGTACAAGGCGTGATCATCCACGAATATCAAAAGTAATACTCTTCGAAAATCTCTTTAAACCATACTAGTGTAGCCTTGCCGTAGGTATATGTTACTGACTTCGTCAGTCTTATCCGGCAACCTCAAAACAGTGTTTTGAGCTGACTTCGTCAGTTCTATCTGCAACCTCAAAGCAGTACTTTGAGCAGCCTGTGGCTAGCTTTCTAGTTTGCTCTTTGATTTTCATTGAGTATAAGACAGTATTTATGAATTCTTGATAAGAGGATTTGTAAATCATACAAGTAAACCATAGATTGTGAATGGACTTTCTATGGTTTGTTTGCTTAATAGAATTAGGAAGAAGGAAAAACGAATGAAAGCATACACAGAGCGTGTGTTCGGAAGAGTTGATGAACAAGATGTCCTAGCTTATTGCTTTGAGACTGATGCTGGTTATCAATTAGAGGTTATGACTTATGGGGCGACTATCTTGCGCTATGTCACACCTGACAAGGCTGGAAACTTTGCCAACGTTATCTTGGGTTTTGATGATTTTGATAGCTATGTAGGCAATAGTCCCAAGCATGGAGCTAGCGTAGGTCCTGTGGCGGGCCGTATTGCAGGTGCGACCTTTGAGCTTAATGGCAAGACCTATGACCTTGAAGTCAACAATGCTAGCAACTGTAACCATAGTGGTTCAACTGGTTGGGATTCTAGTTTATTTGAATTGGTCGAGGTGAGCGACCATGGCTTGACCCTCTACACAGAGCGTACAGATGGGACAGGAGGATTCCCTGGCAATCTTAAAATCTGGATTAGCTACAACTTAGAAGAAACTGGTGCCTATGAAATCAGCTACAAGGTGACGACCGATCAGGATACGCTGGTTAATCCAACCAATCACAGCTACTTCAACTTGTCTGGTGATTTCACACAGACAATTGACCGCCATGTCTTCCAACTAAACACAGAGGGCATTTATCCAATCGCTCCCGACGGTGTTCCGGCTAAAACTCCAGATGCTAATCGTGATGTGGTTAAACACATCTACAATGGTGCCTTGTTGAAAGACATCTTTGCAGAGGATGATGAGCAAATCCAACTGGTATCTGGTTTGGATCATCCATTCGCTCTTCCTGCAGGTCATGACAATGCTGGTTTCCTTTATGACCAAAATTCAGGTCGCTTCCTGCTTTTCAAGACAGAGGCTCCATGCTTTGTAGTCTACACAGCAAACTTTGTGGATGAGAGTGTCATCATAGGAGGTCAGCCAATGGTACAGCACAATGGGATTGCCCTTGAAGCGCAGGCTTTACCAGATGCCATTCATAGCGACCTCAAAGACAAAGTTATTCTTAAAGCCGGTCAAACCTTTACAAGCAAGACACGTTATGAGATTGTTGTGAAATAAAAATTTAGAAATATGATAGGTGTTCCAGAAGTTAGGTATCTAATTTTAGGAATGCCTTTTATTATTCCCTTATTTGCATATCTATCCCTAGAATCTTTTAAAAAGTTGATGTATAATGGGAAGAGTTGTATATTTTGCTATAAATTAATATACTAATTTAAAAATGTAAAAAGAGGGGAATATGAATTTCAAAATTAGTGGAGAAAAAAGACAGAATTTCTCATTAAGAAAATTGGCAGTTGGCCTTGTATCTGTAGCAGTTGCGTGTTTCTTTTTGATGGGAACTGGCCTACAGACTGTATCTGCCCAAGAATCTCATGCCGTTAATTATACTTATGTTTTAGAGTCGGATTTGACTGATGAAGAGAAGACTCTCTTAGTTACATCCCTACCACAAGTAGCGGAAGAATCTGATGCGACTTACTATCTGGTTTATCGAGCCAATCAAGTACTACCCAACACAGGAACTAGCTCTTCCCTAGAAACTGCTGCCTTAGTGGCAGGCCTTAGTTTGCTGGTCGTAGTGGTTCTTAAGGGACGTGATGGTAAGAGCAAGATTAGTCGATTCTTGTTAGTAACCAGTCTAGGAAGCCAGTTGCTGTCTCCAACTGTCCTTGCCTTGACTAGTGAAACACTAGCTGCCTATAATACCCAACTATCGGTCCAGGCAGGAGATGCCTTGCCAGCTCCGGTTGATATCCCTGGTTATACATATATTGGATATGTGAAAAATAAAGTAGACGTTGTTAAGCAATCAAATAAACAGAAGGCGCATGACAGCAAGTCTAACTTAGAAAATGTAGGTAGCTCAACGATAGAGGAACAACAAGGAGGAACACCTTCTCCTATAGAGCCTCAACCACAAAAAAACAATGAAACTGTAGTGCAAGCAAAGGGGAGCCAAGAGCCGGGTCATGAGGGTGAGGCTCTAGTCCAAGCAGAGCAACCGTCTTATACAGAACCCATTAGCACTCAAGGTACACAAGAGTCAGGTCATGAGGGTGAGGCTCTAGTCCAAGCAGAGCAACCGTCTTATACAGCCCCAATTAGCACTCAAGGCACCCAAGAGTCAAGTCATGAGGGTGAGGCTCTAGTTCAAGCAGAGCAACCGTCTTATACAGAACCCATTAGCACTCAAGGCACCCAAGAGTCAGGTCATGAGGGCGAGGCTCTAGTTCAACCAGTGCAACCAGCCTACACAGCACCAATCGGTACTCAAGGCACCCAAGAGTCAGGTCATGAAGGTGAGGCTCTAGTTCAACCAGTGCAACCAGCCTACACAGCACCAATCGGTACTCAAGGCACCCAAGAGTCAGGTCATGAAGGTGAGGCTCTAGTTCAACCAGTTCAACCAGCGTATACAGATCCAATTAGCACTCAAGGCACGCAAGAGCCAGGTCATGAGGGTGCTGCCCTGGTTCAACCAGTGCAACCAGCGTACACAGCCCCAATTAGCACCCAAGGTACACAAGAGTCAGGTCATGAAGGCGAATCCCTGGTTCAATCAGAACTACCAGTTTACACAGGTCCTCAGGAGGGAGCTCCAGTTGAGCCAACAGTGCCAGAGTCTACAGAAGTTGTTAGCAGTAAGGGGACCCAAGAAATTGGTCACGAGGGTGAGGCTCTAGTCCAACCAGCACAACCAGCGTACACAGCCCCGGTAGAAGCAAAAGGCACACAAGAGTCAGGTCATGAAGGTGAGGCTCTAGTTCAACCCGTTCAACCAGCGTATACAGATCCAATCAGCACTCAAGGTACCCAAGAGTCGGGTCACGAAGGTGAGGCTGCTGTGGCAGAGGCTCTTCCTGAACTGCCTTTGACAAGTAATCATCGTACAGTAACAGAAACCATTCCTCATGAAACTGAAGAAATTGAAGATGCGACTATCTTAAAAAATCATCGAGAAATTGCTCAGGAAGGAAAAGACGGTTTACGGACAATCGAGTATGAAGATTATCTCGTAGATGGTAAGGTGGAAGCTAGCAAGGAAATCTCACGTACAGAAGTAGAACCAACCAAAGAGATTGTCAAGGTTGGTAGTCTTGTTAAAACCAAACCAACAGTTGAAATTACTAATCTGGTTAAAGATGAGAGCAAAAAAGCAGTAGCAGTCAACTACCGCTTAGATGACCCAACGTCTGCTTTTGTTAAGGCCAAGGCCCAAATTTTTCAAAATGGAACACTGATTAAAGAAGTGAATTTGAAAGATTTATCCGTTCAGCAAACGATTGATGGTTTGGACTACTATACTCCTTATACAATTAAGACTTACTTGACCTATAATCTAGGCCAATCTGATCAGGAAAATACAGAAGTATCAACGAAAGATTTTCAATTAGACTATAAAAAAATTGAAATCAAAGATGTGGATGAAGTGGGGCTCTATGGTAAGGAAGAGGGTCACTACCGTCGTTATCTGAACTTATCAGAAGTACCAAGCGATTTGTCACCTTATTTTGTCAAAATCAAATCAGATAAGATGAAAGAAATGTTGCTCCCAGTTAGCTCTATTAAGGAAACAGAGGATGGGAAATACAAGGTAACCGTTGCCTTCAATGAACTGGTTCAAGAGGAAGGCTCAGCATACCAGGATAACTATAGCTTCACAGTTGATAAGCAAAAGCTTGCCAAGGACGGTGTCTATACTTCCTTCAAGAAATTGATTGCTGCCATGCAAGATAATCTCGCTGGAACCTTTAAACTTGGAGCTGATATGACAGCTGATGAAGTGGCCCTAGCTAAGGGTCAAACCAGCTATGTGACAGGCACTTTCACTGGTAATCTTATCGGTGCGAGTGATGGGCAACCATTTGCGATTTATGACCTTAAGACAGCCTTGTTTGATAATTTGACCAAGGCTACTGTGAAAGATATTGACCTTAAAGCAGTAGCGATTAAGCGTCAAGAAGACACAGCTAGCCTAGCAAAAGTGGCTACTAACAGCCAGATCAGTAATGTAGCTGTAGAAGGTCAATTGACAGGTAACAAGTCAGTTGCAGGCTTGGTAGCGAAGGCTCAGGATACAGAAATAAGCAATAGTTCCTTTACAGGTAGCATTCAGGCCAAGCATACGGATGCTTCTCCTTACTATGTGGGAGGTATAGCAGGGCTCCTATCTGGTACTAAGGCTAAGATTGATAAGGTAGCTGTTGATGCAAATATTTCTAGCAATGCCCGCAACAATGACCAATTTGCGGGAGGTATTGTAGGGAAAGTTCAAAGTGGTGCTTTGGTTTCTCATGCATTAGCAAGTGGAACCATCCTCAATACGACAACCTATCCACGTGTCGGAGGTATAGCAGGTTCTACATGGCAAAATGGCCGTATCCATCATGTTGTCAGCATGGTTAATACTAGAGATGGTTATGCCATCACAGGAGACCAATATATGGGAGCGGACATCAAAGACGCTAGCACTACCGTTGAGAACAAGAAGGCCGATCTCTATGCGACCTCAATCACCCAAAACCAGGTCAGAGAAAAGGTTCAGTCTTATGGTATGACAGTGACACTAGACGATACAGGTCAAACGCTCAAGGACAATCAACGAAGTGTGGACTATACTCAGTTAAGCCAAGGCCAAGCTAGTCGAAAAGTTGCTTATCACAATATTGAGAAATTAATGCCTTTCTACAACAAAGAGTTAGTGGTTCACTATGGAAATCAAGTCGATCCTACTGATAAGCTCTATACCACAGAACTGCTGGATGTTGTACCAATGAAGGACAATGACATCATCACAGATATTCAGGCCAATAAAGCAGCAATCAATAAGCTTATGTTGCATTTTGCTGACAATACAATCAGTTATCTGGACGTCACTTACAAAGATGACTTCAAAAATACACAAATTGCAGAGTACAGCGTAGCAGGTAAACCCTTTATCTTTACGCCAGAGGCCTTTCTATCTGACTATACAAAAGTGACTAATCAGGTCCTAGCAGATTTGCAAGGAGTCGAATATGACTCGGCAGCCATGAGAAAAGTCCTTGGCATTGAGGCAGATGCTTCACTTGATCCGCTATATTTGGACAAAGAGTTTGAAAAAGTTAAGGCCAATATCGGCGAACATCTCCGTAAAGTGCTAGCCATGGACAAGTCTATCAATACGATGGGAGATAGTGTAGCGACCTACATCAGTGAGAAAATCAAGAACAACAAGGAAGCTTTCTTGCTTGGTTTGACCTACCTCAATCGCTGGTACAATATCAACTACGATCACATCAACACCAAGGACCTCAATAGCTATAAGTTTGACTTTGATGGCAATAGCACAGCTTCAACCTTGGATACTATCATTGCACTAGGTCAGAGTGGTATGGAAAATCTCAAGGCATCAAATAATCCAAGTGCCTATGAAACAACCCTGGCCCCTGCAAAAGGACGTAAGACAGTGACTGATTTACTAGAGTCTTACAGAAAACTCTTCCTACCAACTAAAACCAATAATGAATGGTTGAAGACAAATACCAAGGCCTATATCGTAGAGAGTAAGTCAGCAATTCCAGAAGTGCGTGCCAAACAAGAGTCAGCTACACCAGATAGTAAGTATACGCTGGGAGTCTATGACCGGATTACGGCACCAAGTTGGAACTTAAAAAACATGCTCTTACCGCTATTAACATTGCCAGAAGAAGATGTTTATGTGATTTCAAATCTTTCTACCTTGGCCTTTGGTGGCTACGAACGCTACCGTGACCGTGTTAATAATACAGTCTTGTCAGGAGAGGAATTGCGTCAGTATGTCCGTGCTAAGGTCGACCAGTCGGCTGAATGGCAACGAGACCACTACGATATCTGGTACCACCTCCTTTCACCAGAATACAAAGAAAAACTCTTCCGTTCAGTCATGGTGTCAGATGGCTTTGGTATGAAAGATAGCAATAGCAAGTATTACTGGGCTACCCTGTCTGATAAGGCCATTGCTTCTATTTACAACTTCTTTGGACCAACTGGTAAGTGGTATGGGGAAAGTAAAGGAGCTGGAGCCTATGCCAACGGTTCAGAGGTTCACTATGTCAGCGACCGCTTGTTAGATAAATACGGAACATCTGTCTATACCCATGAAATGGTTCACAATTCTGACGGACATATTTACTTTGAAGGAAAAGGTCGTCGTGAGGGATTGGGAGCAGAGTTGTATGCCTTAGGATTGTTGCAATCTACTGACAACCTAGATAAGGATGCTATTGTCTTGAATACTCTCTATAAAGGGGATAAGGATTCACTAACTCGCTTGCATACTTATGACCCGTCAAGTCGCTTCACATCAGCTACAGCCTTGCAAGAATATGTTCACGGTATGTACGATGTCTTGTACACCTTGGATGCTATGGAAGCCAATGCTATTTTAACCAAGTCTAATGATGTCAAGAAAAAATGGTTTAGAAAAATAGAGAATTTCTACATTGAGGACAAGTACCATAAACAAACTCATGCAGGAAACTCTGTTCGCCCATTGACAGATACTGAAGTAAGTAAACTAACTAGTCTGGATGCCTTGATTGACAATGATATTATCAACCGTCGGGCTTATCGTGATAAGAGTGACTATACTCGTAATGGCTATCATATTATCAGCATGTTCTCACCGATTTATGCTGCCCTCAACAATCCAAAGGGTGCGCCTGGTGACATCATGTTTAGAAAGACAGCCTACGAATTGTTGGCAGAAAAAGGTTATCAAGATGGGTTCTTACCATATGTATCCAACCAATATGCAGAAGAAGCTAAACGAAACGGGGACATTACCTATTCAGATTGGCAACGAAAAGATGTGGGACTCATTACTGATAGCCTCGTATTGAAAAATGTCTTTGCCAACCAATACGCTTCATGGTCTGATTTCAAGAAGGATATGTTTAATCAACGTATTCGTAAGCAAGATCAGTTGAAACCAATCACCATTCAGTACGAACTTGGTGTACCAAACAGCAGCAAGGAAATTACAATTAGTTCAGCTGCCCAAATGCAAGAACTCATTAATCAAGCAGTGGCAAAAGATGTGGCTAACATTGACCGTACGACAAGCCATGCACCTGCAAGTTGGGTCCACTTGTTAAAACAAAAAATCTACAATGCCTACCTACGTAGCACAGATGATTTCAGAGAATCGATTTATAAGTAATAAGAAAACTCCCCCAAGCTATCCTATCTAAGCCAGTCTATCTTGCAGATGGTCAGTCTTTGTGATAGAATAGCATAAAGTCCTTTTGAGGGGGAACTTGCTAGGAAATCCCCAAGCATTGTAACGGATGAACCACCCTCGCCTTTTTGTGAGGGTGGTTTTTCGTCTATAAGAAGTAAATAATAGAGAAAGAGTGTATAGCATGTCGAGAATTGTCACTATCTTTTACCCAGAATACATCTACCTCATAGGAGGAGAAATCCGTTCTGAAGAGGACTTGCTGGTTAAGTTTTTAGCCAGATGGGCCCAGCAAACCGACCTCTTTATCCGTGACCAACAAATCGTTCCCAAACCCAGCCTCTGGCGTTATATGGAAAATACGGACAAAAATTATTATGAAGTCGTTCATGAAGATATCATGCGAGACTTACGTCTTGCCAATCTGCGCCAGACAAACAAATACCTAGTTGCTAGCGAAGTGTTGACTGATACTTTGGCGAAACAAGGGTATGATACCAAGTTTTTACCACCAATGTTTACAGAAAAAGTAGCTCAAACATACAGAGAACTACTAGATAGGAACTTCTAGGATGTTGGGAATTCTAGTCACCCTATTGCTCTATTTCGGCTTGATTTCCTGGATTGCCTATCGCAAAAAAGGGAGCGAAGAGGACTACTATAGGGTTAAGAAAGCTGTTCCTGTGACAGTTTTGGCCTTCTCAGTCTTTGCGACCTTGCTTAGCCCCATTTCCTTTCTGACTCTGGTGGGGAATGCCTATACAGGCAGGTCCTATCTCTGGTTTGCCCAGTGTGGCATCTTTCTAGCCATTCCGCTGGCTCATCGCTACTTTTTGCCCCTCTATCAAAAGGGAAACTACGAGACAGCCTATCATCTTTTAGAGGACAAGTTTCAATCGGCGGGCATTCGTTCACTGGCTTCAGGGCTTTTCATCCTCTACCAGTTGGGGAGAATAGCAGTGGTGACCTACTTGTTGTCTCAGGCCTTAGAGCCCTTTATCCCTATCAATCAGCTGATTTTGTCAGGTTTACTCCTTCTCTTGACGGTCTATTATCTGGCAAGGGGTGGTCTCTTGGTTGTGCTGTGGACGGATTTCTTTCAAGGCTTGGTCCTGCTAGCTATACTATCCCTTTTTCTACCAAGAATTGCCCAATCTGGCTTAGTCATGAATAGCAGTCAACAACTCTCTCACTTTGCAGAGAAACTGGATGGGCAGACGGTCTTGATCTTAGTTGCAGGAGCAGGTTTTAGTAGTTTGTTCTCCTACGTTTCTTCGCAGGATATCGTTCAACGTTTTAACAGCAAAATGGGACGTCGGAAAATTGGGAAAATCTTATGGTTTCAGGGACTCTTGTCCTTTGGGATTGCCAGTTTACTCTATCTGATTGGTTGCTTGATTCGGCAGGAAAATTTCGCCACCACATCGACCAATCCTGTTCTCATTGCCTATGCTCGGGAAGGTCTGGCACCTTGGTTTGGTAGTTTCATCATGTTGGCTCTCTTGGCAGCAGGCCAATCCACGGTTTCATCTAGTATGAATGCAATCGTGACCTGCTTGAAGTTGGATTTTGCCTGGTCAAAGATTCGCTGGTCGCCAAGCCTTCTATCCTTTGTCTTAGCAGGTCTGTCCTGGCTCCTCTGCCTCTTACTCATGAATGCAGAAATCTACTCCATCTATGAGTGGATTAACGGCTTTATGGGCCTGATACTAGGTGTGATAGGTGGTTTGTACCTCTTAGTCCTACTCCTCAAAAAACCGAGTTTACAGTTAGCCAAAATCTATCTGGTCTTTAGTCTAGGAGCCTTGGTTCTCTATCATTACAGTGGTTTCTTTGCTAACCCTAATCCTTGGTTAAATAGCATCATCACCACCCTATCTGCCCTTTTTATCTCAATTCTAGGAAAACTATATGAAAGCAAAATCTAAACCCATAGCCGTGATTTTAATCCGTTCGGGTTCACGCGGCTTAGTGGATAAAAATATCAAACCGCTTGCAGGCAAACCCTTGGTTTTCTACACCATAGAAGTCGCTCTAGCCTCCAAGTTATTTAGTGACATCTGGGTTTCCTCAGACTCACTAGCCTATCTAGAACTCTGTAGACAAGCCTATCCAGAGATTCGTTGTGTCCATAGACCAAAAGAATTGGCCCTATCAACAACCTCTAGCTTAGAGACCTTACGAGACTTTTTGCAGCCCTTTGAGGAAGACCAGGTCTTTGTGAATCTACAGGTGACCTCGCCCCTGAGAGAGGTGGAGCACCTCATCGAGTCCTACCAACTCTACTGTCAGTCTGGCGCCGACCATCTGATTTCTTGTGTCAAGGCAGACAAGAGTCGTAGTCTTTTCTTGCAGTTGGAGGAGTCGACATTTATCCGTCCACCTCAGGTTTCCAAGCACTATGCTCGGCAAAAAGAACCTGTCTATTACTATCCCAATGGTAGCATCTGGATTTCTCGCAAGGACCTTTACCTACGAGATGAGACCTTTTACACGGATAAGACAGTAGCCTATGAAATGCCCAAACTCTATTCTTATGATATCGACGATGCCTTGGACTTTGAAGTCGTTGAGATCTTGCTGCACCATCATCACCTAGGAGAATCAAACCCCAGAAGAAAAAGCTAAAGCGAAAGAATCTGTCGATAAAGACTTGGAAGAAAAAATCAAGAACATTGATAAAGATCCAAGCTTGACTCCAGAGCAAAAAGAAAAAGCCAAGGAAGAGGCTAAGAAAGAAGCTGAAAAAGTTAAGAAATCAATCGAAGAAGGTAAAACAACTGAATGGGTAGACGAAAAAGGAAACCCAATCAAACCTGTAACACCAGGAACATACCCAGCAGGATCAACTCCTAACTACGAACTAGTAGGAACAGTTACAAACCCAGAAACAGGCAAAGTAACACACATCTTTAAACCAACAACATCTGACAAACCTTCTACAGTATAGGTAGATGTCAATGGTAAACCTGTGAAACCATTAGCTGAAGGTGATAACCCAGCTGGAGAGATCCCAGGATATGCCTTAGTAGAAACAATAAATGTTAAAGAAACTGGCGATGTCATCCACGTATTTAAACGTACTACAAATGGAAGACCTCAAAAAGAAGGTTCTACAAATGGAGGATCACTCATTCCATCTCAACCAGGTTCTCCAGCAAGACCTTCAACAAACCCAACAAGTCCGGTGAAACCGACAGACCCAAGTCAGCCAGAAACTCCAGTAGTTCCTACAGACCCAAGTCAGCCAACAACACCGGCTAACCCAGCTGCTCCAGCGATGCCATCAGCCCCAGTCAATGGTGAAGCACCACAAGCTCCAGCAGCTTCATCAGAAGCTAAAGGACAAGCAGAGCTTCCAAACACTGGTACAGCAGACAATGCTAGCCTAGCAGCACTTGGACTTCTTGGAGTCTTGAGTGGATTTGGACTTGTTGCTCGCAAGAAAAAAGAAGACTAATTCTAATTAGATTTTTTGACAAGATTAAGGAGTAGGATATTCTATCCGCTCCTTTTCTTTTTGGGATTGAGATGAGAGTTATCATAGCGTTGGTTAAAAAATTTCGGTGGCTTTATTGTCAATTTTCTGTAAATTCTCTCGTTATAATCCCATATAGACAAGATTACAGAATCATAATCTATAAGTTGTCTGGCTTGACTTTCTTGATGGAAATTATATAATGATTGTAACAATTAAAGTTACAATTAAAGAGAGAAATAGTTATGATCTATGAATACAAGAGCCACATTTATTTAGCAGAGGCAGTTTTAAATGTAAAGGATTTGGCAAGTCAAACAACCTTTTATCAGCAAGTTATTGGTTTGGAAATCTTATCACAGACTGAGACAGAGGCTATTCTAGGACTTGGTGGAAAAGCCTTGGTTCAGCTGATTCAAGCACAAGAGAGTGGAGAAGTAAGGGAACATTATGGCCTTTACCATCTGGCCATTCTCCTGCCGACACGCAAGGCTTTGGCTGATGTCTTGAAACACCTGACAGATTTGCAGATTCCTCTTGTCGGCGGTGCAGACCACGGTTACAGTGAGGCCATTTACTTGGAAGATTTGGAGGGAAATGGCATTGAACTCTATCGAGATAAACCAGTTTCCACATGGGATATTCGAGAAGATGGACGCATTATCGGGGTGACGGAAGCCCTTGCAGCGCAGGACATCTATGAGTTGGGAGAAAGAGTAGAGCCCTTTATCCTAGCAGAAGGTACGAGAATGGGGCATATTCATCTTTCCGTCAAGGATAGTCGAAAGTCCAGCCAGTTTTATCAAAAAGTGTTAGGACTAGAGGATAAATTAAGTGTGCCTAGCGCTAGTTGGATTGCAGCTGGAGATTACCATCATCATTTAGCAGTCAATGAATGGGGTGGAAAAGGTCTGGCCCCGCGTAAGCAGGGCTTGCCAGGTTTGGCCTATTATGTCATTGAAGTTGCGAGTAAGGAAGAACTGTTAACGATTGCCGAGCGAGCACAAGAAGTTGCTGCACCAATCAGGTGGTTGACATCTAGCCAGCTGGAAGTTACAGATCCAGACGGAATTGTGCCCCGTATTCGTTTAGCAAGATAGAGCGAATGTGATGAAAATCAGAGCATAAACTGTAGAAAGTATGTCTTATCCTAGTCAGATATGTAGAAAATTTGATATGATAGTAGGGAATAAGGAGAAGAATACAATGACCAGTGAATACCAGAAAATGATAGCAGGGGAACCCTATCATCCGTTTGATCCCGAGTTGCGGGCCTTGGCTCAGACTTCTCGTCAAAAACAGGCTGCTTTTAACCAGGAGCCAGACTCCTTGAAAGGGGCGGAGATTATCAAGACTTGGTTTGGTTCAACTGGGGAAAATCTCTATATCAATCCACGCCTGGTGGTCGATTATGGAGTCAATATTCATCTAGGGGAAAATTTTTATTCTAATTGGAACTTGACTATGCTGGATGTTTGCCCGATTCGTATCGGAGACAATGCTATGATTGGCCCCAACTGTCAGTTTTTAACCCCACTCCATCCGCTGGATCCGCATGAACGCAATTCAGGGGTCGAATACGGAAAGCCCATCACCATCGGTGACAATTTTTGGGCTGGAGGTGGCGTTATTGTCCTTCCTGGAGTGACACTAGGCAATAACGTAGTGGCAGGAGCAGGGGCCGTAATTACCAAGTCCTTTGGAGACAATGTTGTTCTAGCTGGCAATCCTGCGCGCGTGATTAAGGAGATAGATGTGAAATAGAAGTAAGAAGGAACAGCGGAGGTTGTTTCTTTTTTATGGGTTTTATCATCTTTTACCCAGCTCACATTTACTTACTCTATATCTTAGCAAGTGTGCTTCATTAAGCAATTTTAAATCATTTCGGAACTGGGATGCTTTTTTCTCCTCAGTTCATCAGCTTCCTCCTTGACACTCTGTCAGCTTTTGATACAATAGTACAAAATCAGAGGAGGTAGGCTATGATTCAGAAACATGCGATTCCTATTTTAGAGTTTGATGACAATCCTCAGGCAGTCATCATGCCCAATCATGAGGGGCTGGACTTGCGCTTGCCCAAGAAGTGTGTCTATGCCTTTTTGGGTGAGGAGATTGATCGCTATGCGAGGGAAGTCGAGGCGGACTGTGTTGGTGAGTTCGTTTCTGCCACCAAGACCTATCCAGTCTATGTCATCAACTACAAGGGCGAGGAACTTTGTCTGGCTCAGGCTCCTGTCGGTTCAGCTCCAGCAACCCAGTTTATGGATTGGTTGATTGGCTATGGTGTGGAGCAGATTATCTCTACAGGTACCTGTGGTGTGCTAGCTGATATAGAAGAAAATGCCTTTCTAGTCCCTGTTCGGGCTTTACGAGACGAAGGTGCTAGCTATCACTATGTGGCACCTTCTCGCTATATGGAAATTCAGCCAGAGGCTACTGCTGCTATTGAGCGAGTGTTGGAAGCCAAAGGGATTCCCTATGAAGAAGTCATGACCTGGACGACAGACGGTTTTTACCGAGAAACGGCTGAAAAGGTGGCTTATCGCAAGGAAGAAGGCTGTGCTGTTGTGGAGATGGAGTGTTCTGCGCTTGCAGCAGTAGCCCAACTGCGTGGGGTTCTCTGGGGAGAGTTGTTGTTTACAGCTGATTCCTTAGCAGACTTGGACCAGTACGATAGTCGTGACTGGGGTTCAGAAGCTTTCGAGAAGGCCTTGGAACTCTGCCTTGAGATAGCCTTTCAGATATAGCTACTCTCCTACTTTTTATGGTACAATGGATGTATGTTATTCAAATTATTTGTGAAAAAAATTGAGAGAGCCTTGGGCGGACTTTCGCCAGCTCGTCGCATCTTTTTAAGTTTCGCTGGAGTTATTTTTATAGGCTCTCTCCTTTTGAGTTTGCCTTTTGTCCAAGCGAGTGGTTCGCAGGCCACTTATTTTGACCATCTTTTTACGACGGTGTCTATGGTCTGTGTAACCGGCCTTTCTACGCAACCGGTAGCTACTACCTATAATGT
The DNA here is from genome assembly GCF_003627155.1 of Streptococcus gwangjuense. NCBI lineage: Bacteria > Bacillati > Bacillota > Bacilli > Lactobacillales > Streptococcaceae > Streptococcus > Streptococcus gwangjuensis. The sequence goes on along the minus strand of NZ_CP032621.1, from coordinate 1,712,406 downwards.
CTGGGGGCAGTTGATTTGTATGCTCTTGATACAGATTGGTGGTCTGGGGCTCATGACTTTTATCGGGGTCTTTTATATTCAGGGGAAGCAAAAGCTCAGTCTTCGCAGTCGTGAAACTATTCAGGAAAGCTTTAGTTACGGGGAGACTCGGTCGCTGAAGGCCTTTATGCGATCTATCTTTTTGACGACTTTTCTAGTGGAGGGCTTGGGTGCCTTTCTACTAAGTTTCCGTTTTATTCCTGAGTTCGGCTGGGGACGAGGCATTTTTACCTCTATCTTTTTAGCCATTTCAGCCTTTTGTAATGCTGGTTTTGATAATTTAGGAAGTAGCAGTTTAGTGGCTTTTCAGACGGATCCCTTGATCAATCTGGTCATTGCTGGCTTGATTATCACGGGTGGTCTTGGCTTTATGGTCTGGTTCGACTTGGCAACCCAGTTTGACAAGAAGAAAAAACGCCGTCTGCGTTTCCACACCAAGCTGGTCCTTTTCTTGACTGCAGGGATCTTGCTGTTTGGGACAGTAGCCACACTCTTTACGGAGTGGTACAATCCAGGGACTATTGGCAATCTCAGTATCACAGAGAAAGTGTTGGTTAGCTTTTTCCAAACCGTCAGCATGAGAACGGCTGGTTTTGCTTCTATTGACTATACCCAAGCTCGGCCTGTGACCTTATTTATCTATATCCTACAGATGTTTCTCGGTGGAGCGCCTGGAGGGACGGCTGGGGGGCTCAAGATTACGACTTTCTTCGTCTTACTGGTCTTTGCGCGTAGTGAATTGCTGGGCTTACCTCATACCAATGTTGCGCAGAGAACCATTGAGGCTCGCACAGTCCAAAAATCTTTTAGTGTCTTCATTATCTTTTTGATGACCTTCCTGTTGGGCTTGGTGTTGCTGGGAATTACAGCAGAAGGAACACCGCGCTTTATCTACCTCATGTTTGAGACCATTTCAGCCCTTGCGACAGTTGGGGTAACGGCAAATCTGACACCAGAATTGGGCAAGTTAGCCCTCAGTATTGTCATGGTGCTCATGTTCATTGGCCGTATCGGTCCTTTGACCTTGTTGGTTAGTCTAGCGGATTACCAGCCTGATAAGAAAGATTTGATTCAGTATATGAAAGCAGATATTAGTATTGGATAAGAAAGGAAGAACTATGTCAGATCGTACGATTGGAATTTTAGGTTTGGGGATTTTCGGGAGTAGTGTCCTGACGGCCCTAGCCAAGCAAGATATGAATATCATTGCCATCGATGACCACGCCGAGCGTATCAATCAATTTGAGCCTGTTTTGGCGCGTGGAGTTGTGGGCGATATTACAGATGAGGAACTCCTCAGAACCGCTGGTATTGATACCTGTGATACAGTTGTAGTCGCGACAGGGGAAAATCTAGAGTCGAGTGTGCTTGCAGTCATGCACTGTAAGAGTTTGGGGGTACCAAGGGTTATTGCCAAGGTCAAAAGCCAGACAGCTAAGAAGGTGCTGGAAAAAATCGGTGCCGACTCGGTGATCTCGCCTGAGTATGAAATGGGGCAGTCCCTAGCGCAGACCATTCTCTTTCATAACAATGTTGATGTCTTTCAGTTGGATAAAAATGTGTCTATCGTAGAGATGAAAATTCCGAGTGTTTGGGCAGGTCAAAGTTTGAGCCAGCTGGATTTACGTGGCAAATATAACCTCAATGTCCTAGGATTTCGTGAACAAGAAAATTTACCACTGGATGTCCAGTTTGGTCCTAATGACCTCTTGAAAGCAGATGCCTATATCTTGGCGGTCATTAACAACCAATATCTAGATGACTTGGCAGAATTAAATTCGTAAGGAGGGGATTTCCCTCTTTTTTTATGTCCAAGGTAGCAGATAGAGAGAAAGCTGTATCCCAAATGAGACCAGAACACCTTGTATTCCAGTAAAAGTCCTTCAAAAACGGGACTTTATGGTAAAATAAAGAGAAGTGACAAGAGAGAGTAAGAAAATCAGTCCCCTAAAGGAGTAGATCATGAAGTTATTGTCTATCGCCATCCCTAGCTATAATGCTGCAGCCTATCTTCATTATTGTGTGGAGTCGCTAGTGATTGGTGGTGAGCAAGTTGAGATTTTGATTATCAATGATGGGTCCCAGGACCAGACTCAGGAAATAGCTGAGCGTTTAGTTAGCAAGTATCCTAGCATCGTTAGAGGCATCTATCAGGAAAATAAAGGCCATGGCGGTGCGGTCAATCGCGGCTTGGCGGAGGCTTCTGGACGTTATTTTAAAGTAGTTGACAGTGATGACTGGGTAGATCCTCGTGCTTACCTAAAAATTCTTGAAACCTTGCAGGAACTAGAGAGCCAGGGGCAGGAAGTGGATGCCTTTGTTACTAATTTTGTCTATGAAAAGGAAGGCCAGTCTCGTAAGAAGAGTATGAGTTACGAGTCGGTCTTGCCTGTCCAGCAGATTTTTGGCTGGGACCAAGTTGGAAATTTCTCAAAAGGCCAGTATATTATGATGCACTCGCTGATTTATCGGACAGATTTGTTGCGAGCTAGCAAGTTCCAACTGCCTGAGCATACCTTTTATGTTGATAATCTCTTTGTCTTTACCCCCCTTCAGCAGGTCAAGACCATGTACTATCTGCCTGTCGATTTCTATCGTTATTTGATTGGGCGTGAGGACCAGTCTGTCAATGAGCAAGTGATGATTAAGCGCATTGACCAGCAACTTAAGGTCAATCGACTCTTGGTAGACCAGCTTGATTTGTCCAAAGTGAGTCACCCAAAAATGCGAGAATATCTTTTGAATCATATTGAGATTACGACGGTGATTTCCAGTGCCCTCCTCAACCGAGCTGGAACAGCGGAGCATCTGGCAAAAAAACGTGAGCTATGGACCTATATTCAGCAGGAAAATCCAGAGGTCTTTCAGGCTATCCGTAAGACCATGTTGAGTCGTTTGACCAAACATTCAGTCTTGCCAGCCCGCAAACTTTCCGATGTCGTCTATCAAATCACCAAATCCGTTTATGGATTTAATTAATATAAGTATTTTATAAGAGGGATTTAAGAAAAATTTTAACTTTTTCTTAATCCTTTTTAATTTTAGGAGATTATACTAGAGTCATCAAATAAAGAAAAACTCTAAGGAGAATCCTATGAAATTCAATCCAAATCAAAGATATACTCGTTGGTCTATTCGCCGTCTTAGTGTCGGTGTTGCCTCAGTTGTTGTAGCCAGTGGCTTTTTTGTCCTAGTTGGTCAACCAAGTTCTGTACGTGCTGATGTGGTCAATCCAACCCCTGCTCAAGTTGTGTCAGATGATACTTCGGTGAGTGAAAAGAGCGACTTACCAGTAGAAGTTCTCAAAACAGCAGTCGATACAGCTCTTCCTTCAGAACAGGCAGACTCAACACCTAAAGCAAGCTTGGATACTGCAAGCTCTCCAGAAAAAGCAGATGCAGGTGCTAAAGAGCCAGTAGTAGCACCAAAAGAAGAAGTGCAAGCAAAACCAGAATCTAAGAAAGAAACAGAAGATGCGGTTAAACCTGTGGAAAGTCCTGCAGCTACAGTTTCTGGACAAGACCGTGAAGCAAGTGAAGCTCAACCAGCAACCACTCCAGCTGAAGTCCAAAAAGGTGTGGCTGACAATACTAAAGACACAGTAGATGTCCCAGCTACTTACTTGGATAAAGCCAACTTCCCAGGCCCATTCACAGCCGGTGTCAATCAAGTTATTCCATACGAATTCTTCGCTGGTGACGGTATGTTGACTCGCCTTATCCTGAAAGCCTCAGACAAGGCTCCATGGTCAGACAACGGTTCAGCTAAAAATCCTGCTCTTCCACCAGTAGAAAAATTGGGCAAAGGCCTTTACTTCTATGAAGTGGACTTGGCAGGTACCCAAGGCAAATCTGACAAAGAGCTTCTAGACCTCTTGAAACAAAACGGCACTCAAAGCTATAAAGCCACCATCAAGGTTTACGGTGCTAAAGATGGCAAGGCAGATTTGACCAACCTTGTAGCGACTAAAGATTTGGATGTCAACTTGAATGGCTTGACTTCCCCAGCTGAAGTCCAAAAAGGTGTGGCTGACAATACTAAAGACACAGTAGATGTCCCAGCTACTTACTTGGATAAAGCCAACTTCCCAGGCCCATTCACAGCCGGTGTCAATCAAGTTATTCCATACGAATTCTTCGCAGGTGACGGTATGTTAACTCGTCTTATCTTGAAAGCTTCCGATAAGGCTCCATGGTCAGACAATGGCTCAGCTAAAAACCCCGCCCTTCCACCAGTAGAGAAATTGGGCAAAGGCCTTTACTTCTATGAAGTGGATTTGGCCGGTACTCAAGGTAAATCAGACAAAGAGCTTCTTGACCTCTTGAAACAAAATGGCACTCAAAGCTATAAAGCTACTATCAAAGTGTACGGTGCCAAAGATGGCAAGGCAGACTTGAGCAACCTTGTAGCGACAAAAGATTTGACAGTGAACTTGCATGGACATCAGTCTCTGATTCCGATGCAGTCAGGTTTCGTCCCATCTTCTAATGGTTCAGCTATGCCGGCTCCAATGATGAATAGTCATCAAGATGCATCTAAGATGAACGCTCAAATGCCTAGTGCCAATCAAGATGAGATGAAATCTAAAATGCCAGCTGCTAGTCAGGATAAGATGATGCCTAACAAAGAGCAGGACAAAACCATGAATGCTAGCCAGCCTATGGCAACACCAAGCATGAAACAAGATCAAGCTCCAGCAGCCTCAAGCAAAATGTCTGATGAAGGCAAGATGGTATCTAATAACAAGGTATCAAGTCCAATGATGGCTGATCAAATGAAAGACCAAAAAGACATGCTTCCATATACTGGTGAAGCCCAAACATCAATGGCTACTCTTGGATTCTTTGGATTAGCCTTGGCCGGACTTCTAGGTGGACTCGGTTTGAAAGCTAAAAAAGAAGAAAATGACTAGTCTAGCTACAGACTTTCTATCTAGGATATGAAAAATCCAGATATCGTTTAGAATGTTCGTAAAGAGATTAAAATAGTGTTATACTATTGTGGTATAGCACTGTTTTTTTCAAAGGAGAGACAGATGGGAAAGACAATTTTACTCGTTGACGACGAGGTAGAAATCACAGATATTCATCAACGTTATCTGGTTCAGGCAGGATATCAGGTTTTGGTGGCCCATGATGGAGTAGAGGCCTTAGAAATCTTCAAGAGAAAACCAATTGATTTGATTATTACAGATATCATGATGCCTCGGATGGATGGTTATGATTTGATTAGCGAAGTTCAGTATCAATCTCCGGATCAGCCTTTTCTCTTTATCACGGCTAAGACCAGTGAGCAGGACAAGATTTACGGCTTGAGCTTAGGGGCAGATGACTTTATTGCCAAGCCCTTTAGTCCTCGTGAGCTGGTTTTGCGTGTCCACAATATCTTGCGTCGCCTTCATCGTGGAGGTGAGACAGAAGTCGTCAGTCTCGGGAATTTACGGATGAATCATGGTAGCCATGAGGTCCAAGTTGGAGATGTGGCGCTTGATTTGACCGTCAAATCCTTCGAACTTCTATGGCTTTTAGCCAGCAATCCAGAGCGGGTTTTCTCTAAGACAGACCTCTATGAAAAGGTCTGGCAAGAAGACTATGTGGATGACACCAATACCTTGAATGTTCATATTCATGCTCTTCGACAGGAGTTGGCTAAACATGCTAGTTCAGAAACACCCACCATCAAAACCGTCTGGGGCTTGGGCTACAAAATTGAGAAAGCACGAGGTAGTTAATGAAATTAAAAAGTTATATTTTAGTGGGGTATGTCATTTCAACACTCCTAACGATTATCGTGGTTTTTTGGGCCATCCAGCGAATGCTAATTGAAGAAAGAGAAATTTATTTCCTAGTGGGTATGACTCTAGTGGCTAGTTTTATCGGTGCTGGGATTAGTCTCTTTCTCCTATCGCCGGTCTTTACTTCATTGGGCAAACTCAAGGAACATGCCAAGAGAGTAGCGGACAAGGATTTCCCTGCAAATCTGGAGGTTCAAGGCCCTGTAGAATTTCAACAATTAGGCCAAGCTTTCAATGAAATGTCCCATGATTTGCAGGCGACATTTGATTCCTTGGAAGAAAGCGAACGAGAAAAGGGCTTGATGATTGCTCAACTTTCGCATGATATCAAGACCCCCATCACTTCGATCCAAGCGACGGTAGAAGGGATTTTGGATGGGGTTATCAAGGAAGGAGAACAGGACCATTATCTAGCAACCATTGGGCGCCAGACTGAAAGACTCAATAAACTGGTTGAGGAGTTGAATTTTTTGACCCTAAACACAGCTAGAAATCAGGTCGAAACGACCAGCAAAGACAGCATTTTTCTGGACCAGCTCTTGATTGAGTGCATGAGTGAATTTCAGTTCTTGATTGAGCAGGAAGAGCGAGATGTCCATTTGCAGGTAATTCCTGAGTCTGCACGGATTGAGGGAGATTATGCCAAACTTTCTCGTATCTTGGTGAATCTGGTCAATAATGCTTTTAAATACTCAGCTCCAGGAACCAAGCTGGAAGTGGTGGCCAAGCTGGAAAATAACCAGCTTTCAATCAGTGTGACGGATGAGGGACAGGGGATTGCCCCAGAGGATTTGGAGAATATTTTCAAACGCCTTTATCGTGTAGAAACTTCGCGTAACATGAAAACAGGTGGTCATGGCTTAGGACTTGCTATTGCGCGTGAATTGGCTCATCAATTGGGTGGAGAAATCACAGTTACCAGCCAGTACGGCCTCGGAAGCACCTTTACCCTCCTTCTCAATCTCTCTGGCAATGAAAATAAAGCTTAGTAAGTGGTAAGAGTTTTTAGATTGAATCAAATTTTCCTGTGAGGGAGAACAGAAATGTTCTCTCTCTTTTTTATTTGCTGAGAAATGGGGGATTTGATATGGAACGAGTAGGACGTCAGGAATTACTAGAACAATTATTAAATTATGAACCATTAGGATTTATTGATCCATTCTCAGATCTTGGGGAGTTTGATTCTCTCCAGAAGAAATTTAAACAACCCGTAAAGGACTTAGTGAATCGATATTCAGGACAACCTTACAGCTTGGCCTGGCAACATAAAATTATGGAAATGCGGAAGTTGTTTATTGCCTATCAGATAGCACTAAATGAAGAAGATAAGCAGATTAATTTTCAACGAAGAACAAGAAGCGAAGAGTCCAAAGAACATGCTAATGCTATTGTCACAACCTATTTGAAACTGGGCTTTAGTTTTAAAGAGATTGAGAAGCGTGTTTCTTTATCTTACAAACAACTTCGTAGAGGCTGGAGAAGAAGTGACCATGTAATGACAAGTAGTCCTGAATTTTATAGCAAGGGGGACTTATCTGAAGGTTGCTGTTTACCGAGTAAAAAGCTACCTAAAAGTATGAGAATCAATGAGGAGTAATTATCGTGAAAGAAGCAGTATTAACGAAAGCTATTTGTCAAAAATGCGGATGCACGTGGGAAACACCCTGTATTGATGAAAAATGGGGTTGCTGCTGGTGGATGGACCATGATGAGACTATCTGTAGTCATTGTTTTTGGAACTTAAATGAAGAGGTGAAATGATGGGGAAACTAGAAAATTCAATCAGTATGATTTTGATTATGGGACTACTTTTAATCAGGTTAAATAGAATTAGAAACCATAAAGCGGACTACCTATCAGGTAAACGAGTTGGATATTTTCAGTCTCCAAAATTAGATTATTGGAATGATTTAGTCACGACAATTTTTGGCATAATTCTATCAGCCATTCTACTTGGAATTTCGCTATTCCTTCAGCTATCCAATTAGTCTGTAAAGTAAATGAAATTGCTATAAAAACAAAAAGAGATATAATTTCCCATTTATTATACCGTTTAAAATTTTTAGTCATTTCTTTACATAGATGAATAAAATTATTTTTTATAAATGCAAAAATAGCGATAAAGAAAATAAATACAATAAGATCATTTTCCATAGGTGGAAGTATTATTTTTCTGGAGTGGAAACAGATGAATAAATAAATATATTGTATAAAGTCATTGGTGTCCCATACGAGACGTTGGATTGAAGGGTTAATATCTATGAAATTTTGTAAAACTTCAATGAAAAAGAATGAGACCAATATAACTATGTATAGATGCATGAATAGATGTAATGAAAATATTGGTAAAGATATGTTTTGTAATAGAAAGTCAAGTAAATCATCAATCGTTTTATGGATAAAGAGATAGGTTAGAAGTAAAAAAAGTAGATAATGATTTATTTTATAAAGATTGTTGAGACTGGATTTGATAAGTTCGAACATAGTAAATACCTTTCTTCTTTTGTTAATCAATTATATTATAACTGACTTTTTAATAAAAAGATATGTCATCAAACAGCAATATTAGGAGAAGTATGAAGTTACAAGAATGCTTTAGCTTAATCACAAAAGACGGATTAAGAACACAAAAATTTAAGAATAGCCATCTACAGCTCATCTCTTCAGCAGAAGAAGGAAGACGAGGCTCTGTATTTGCTTATCGTTCAAAAGCAAATATGGTGAAGGCACGTGGTGTTGTTTTAACCTCTGTCGAATCATTGCTGGAGAATCAGGATCAGTTTACACACTGGACTCCTAATGTGTATTGCTACGGAAGCTATAGCGATGCTGGTCGACGGATTACACGTGGCCACTCTGAAGATAATCTTAGACAGATTAACACATTCTACATTGACTTTGATATTACCTCTTCAGCTGAAGAAATGACGACAGGAGATATTTTAACTGCTTCCTTGGATCTAGGTTTTATGCCGACGTTGATTCTAAAATCTGATAAAGGATTTCAAGCCTATTTTGTCCTTTCAGAATCAGCCTATGTTACAGCTCATTCCCAATTTCGAGTGGTGAAGGTGGCCAAAGCTATCTCTCAAAATTTGAGAAAATACTTTGCTCAAACTTTACCAGTAGATATGACTTGTAACCATTTTGGGATTGCTCGGATTCCTCGAACTGATAATGTCGAATTCTTTGAAGCTGACTATACCTATTCCTTCAAGGAGTGGTTAGATTGGTCGATGAAGCAATCAGAACTTCCTTTCCAAAGTAAAAAGCCCAATTTGACGGTTATTTCAGGATCTAAAGGGGTGAAACAGATTGATGAACCCTGGTATCAATTGCTGATGAGAGAGGGGAATATCAAAGGTGGAAAAGCTTTGATGGGAAGAAACAACGTTCTTTTCACGCTAGCTTTAGCCAACTTCTCTTCAGGAATCGATCAGGAAGAATGTGAGGAGGTTCTTTCTAGTTTTAATGCGAATCTAGACGAACCACTCTCTTCAGCTGAATATCATAAAATTATCACAAGCGCCTACTCAGGAAAATATGAAGCTGCTAGTCGTGACTATGTGATGACTTTATGTAAAGCATGGGTCAATCAGGAACTCAAGGCTTCAGATCTCTTTGTGAAGCAACGTTGGTACAAGTTTAAGAAGAAACGTGCTGACAGAAAGAATAGTCATTATTCCGAGTGGGAAGAAGATCTTATGTTTTACATTACAAAGAGAACGAATCAAGATCAAACTATTTTAAAAGTGACACAAAAAGACTTACAGATTGCTCTTGGAATTGCCAGTTCTAGCTTAAAAATCGTTCTACGTAGACTGGTAGAGAAGCATAAAATTTTTTTACAAGTTAAAAAAGGGCGAGGAGGGGGATTAATATTAGCCTCTATTCGAATGATAATCTTAACGGCTATGCAAAAGAAACAAGATGCTAAAAAGGCCTATTTAGATACCATTACGCATCTTTTGAAGATACCTAGAAAGATTATCAACCAAACTATTTATCATGTACAGGAGGGCTTAAAACATGTCATACAAGGAGAATTATTTGAGGAGGATGTGGGATAAAAGTAGGAAAAAATTTAATAGCCAGACTGCCATTACATTATATCTATGATACTGGAGGGAAAAGAATGAATGAAAAAAAGTGTCGTCGATGGACACAAGAAGAAATAGACTATGTAAGAATGTTTGCAGAAGATCCTGATGGCGACAATTGTATTACCGTAGCGATGTATCTAGGAAGAACTGCATCTGCAGTTAGAGGAAAAGTTCATCAATTGAGAAAAGAGGGAACTCAAACTAAACTATTGGATAAATGGTCCGACTGGGAAATTAATGCTTTAAAAAGAATGAGTGGGAAAATGACTGTGAAAGAACAAGCTAGGTTACTTGGTCGTTCTTATCATTCTGTGTGTCATAAAAGGAGTGATTTAGGGATACCTAATGTGCCTAGTCAGTATGGGAAAGAGATTAGAAAGTTGGCGCATCAAGGTTTATTTAGGAAAGAAATTGCAAGGAAATTGAGATTGAACTACTCTTCGCTTTGTCATTATATTACACGTGAGGGAATTCCTTGTGTGGTGGATGAAGAGGGGCGTTTACAAGGTATAACAGACAAGATAAAGTATCATAATCAATTGATGTCTTGGGCATTTTATAAGGAGGGTAAAAATGGATAAATGGCTAATCTTCAGTTTTTATAATGGTGATTTTATTCGTCACGATGATGTGATAGTAGTATTTGAAACAAAAGGTCTAGCTCGTCAATTTTTAGATCATTATCAGAAGCCCAAACAAAAAGAGACGGCGACTAACTATAAATACTACGATGCACCATTTCGATTTGTGAAGGAGGGGGATTATGGAGTGTTGTAAAATTATTCGAGGTTATTATTTGACTGGATTAGGACAGGAAGAATTGGCTTATTATTTCAAGGTGACGGAGGAACAATTTGAGGATTTAAATTTAAAAGTTGGCGATATTCTGATAACTTTTTATCAGAATCAGGAAGTAATAACGAGTATTCCTGCTTTAGTAAGAGTAGCGTCATTGATAACTGATAAAACAATTGTAACTCAATATCTGAATTCTGAAAAAATAGATGGTTTTCCAATGTTGCCAATTGTTGAGAAGTATAAAAATTTTGATCCGATAGTTTTTAAACATATTATGGAAATGTATCAAAATATGAAAGAAGAAATCACACAGTTGAAATTAAAATAAAAAAATAAAGGAGAGAAAAATGGAATTAATTTTTAGAATTTTTGAAGCACTATTGTATAGTTTTGTAATGACACTCCTAGCATGGCTTTTAATTTATCCAATCTGTTACATACAGCTTCAATCATCTTCAAAGAAAAATAAAGTCAGGTTGTTTCCAGCTTCAGTTGCGGGTGTAATTTTATTCTTGTCTATTGCTCCTAAACGAGTCACAATCCTATCCGTAGAAGAGAGAAAACAACTTAAAAAGAATATAAAAAAGTAATAAAATTAGGCAGTTTAGAACAATATATTTTACAGAAATTAGGAGAAAAGTTGATGTTTATAAGTGTGTTTTAGTGTGTGTATGATGTGGGAGGGGGCAATTTGTAAGTATGTAAAAGTAGGCGAAGCCGAGAAAATTGGGGACACTAGAAACGTTGATACTATCAACTTATCACAGGATGTGGTAACAGTTTCCCTTATGCTCTTTTATTAGGTATAGGAGAGGAAAAAGGTAGGCAATTTGCCTAGTCAAAATATGGTCAAATTTACCCCTGCTTCACTCTATCAAAAATTAATTTGGAAAATGGTGTGTTTATGGATAATTGGAAAACGATGTTAGAAGTTGCGAAAGAGTTGGGGATTACAAAAAGTTTAGTTAGATATCACCGTCAAAAATTGGAGGATATTGATATCAAAAAACAAGGTGGTGTAACATACATTTCCCCTCAGGGTGTTATGAAAATAAAGAGCTTTTTACGGTCAACGGATTACGATGAAAGCTTTGAAACAATAGTTAAAAATCAACTCAGTTTGATTCAAGAATTATTAATGAGTCGGACAGAGTTGTATAGAGAAAATACTAGAGATACTATTGAACAATTTCGAGAATTTTTAATTCGTTCACCAGATAGTTTAAAAGTTTTACATGAATTGGAGGAACGGTCAAAAGGAACGCCAGAGAATGAGTTTTATTTCCTACTTGCAGATTATATTGAATTGAAAAGTAAGAGGCATTATGATTTTTTGGTGGAGTAGAAAGGATGGATAATAAATGACTAACGGAAAACGAAGTGAGTTGAAAATTCGTGGATTAACTCAACTGGAAATTGATTATTTAAAATCACTTGCTAAAAAGAAAAAAGCAAAATCTTTTAATGAGTTTTTACTTCAGATTTTGCGTGAAAAAATTGAATTTGGGAGATTCAATAGAGCTCAAGAATTATATGTAGCTCATTTGGAAAATATGAAATTAGCTTCAGACCATATTCAAAACCAAGTTCAAAAACAAACAGAACAATTAGATAGTTTCAACGAAAAGATCCATTGTTATGGCGATCATATTTCACGTTGGCTAGAGTATGAAGGGGAGGTAGAATGTGATGACTAAAGATTTACTTATTCGCAATATACCAGAAGATATGTTTATTCAGCTACATATGATGAAAAAGGAACAAAATTTTCCTTCTTTCAATGCGTTTATGTTAGCTCAGCTGGAAAAAATTTGTCAATTAGATGGCTTGAATTTATATGACAATGCCTTTTCTAAGAGTTTGACTGAAATTAAGGAACAGCAGAACAAAATTTTAGAGTTATTAATAAAAAATGAGATAACTATTTTGGGAGTTAGTGGGAAACAAGAAATAGTCGAAGAGCTGACAGTTAGCTGGTTAAATCGTGTTATGAAGGAGTGATTTTAGTCTAAAAGTTTGGTATAATAAAGCAAGTAAAACAGGAATAAAGGAGATCATCTATGATGAAACAGAAATTGATGCTTATTTTAGGAGTTCTTGGCCTCTGTATTGCTATCTTAACAGCTTGTTCAGGTGGTAAAACTTCAAAAAATGCAGACGGCACACCTAGCACCCTAAAAAGTCGTTATTTGGGGTATTATCGTTCTGATACAGATAATGCAACATATTTTGATGAAACCACTAATGAGTTTGATTTTGATGTGAATAAGAGTACGATTTCAGACGGAACTGAAATTGAATCTCATATCAAAACATATCAAGTATTGTCTGAGGATGAGCTAGCTTCTAACTTTAAAGGTCCGGCTGAAAAAAATAAAGCAGAATCTAATTCAAATGATACAATTTTTTATATTCAGATCAAGGGGAGTGATCAATCTATTTACCAAGTAAAACTAAGTGATGGTGGGAAAAAGATTAAAATTATATCGTTAGGAGATGGTTGGGATCAGTTTGTTTTTACTGGTGTAGCGAAATAATAGCCATTTAGAGGCGAGAAAAACTCAATTCCACGAAAATAAACCGTAACTTTTTTTCATGATAAATCGCATAGTATCAAGTATTCAAAAAAATTGATACTATGCGATTTTATGTTTTTAGTCCTTATTGATCGCTCTTTTTTGAGGTTTGTCCCTTTACTACAAACTTTTTTATTATTCTTTATGATAGTAATAAAAAGGAGATAGTAATGAAGTATAGTACTTTTTCAGATTTGATAGGAAGTTTCTCAACACATAATGATTTACATGATAAGATTCCAATAACAGATGAACGTTCGGCTCCTTTAGTTGAATTTTATAAGTATTGGAGCAATTACCTGGAACCAACACCAGCTTATTTAGCGTTTTTATCTAGTTTATGGGGTTCTTTGGCTAAAGGCCTGTATTTTATAACTGCTAGTCTAGAACATGTTTTTAACAATTTATTTAAGCTTTTTGGACTTTTCGGATATCTGGGGGATCAGAAGACAGTCATTGGTCAATTTTTTTACTGGTTTCAGGTAATTGGAACTTCTCTGTTTGCCTTAATACTCGTTGTATCAGCTGTTACAGGAGTTTTTACAAAACCAGTTAAATATAAAAATGTAATCTTAAATTTTTTGATGGTGACCCTAGTATCTTCAGCTTTACCGTTGGCTTTAACGACAATATCTACGGCCATTTCTGAAGATGTGCAGAGTGTTCAGAAAGTAGAGAGTGCCTCAGGAGACAATTCAAAGTATTTCTCTTCTCTAGCTATTCAACCTATGAAAAATAATGTTGTAGATTTGAAAGTTTTAATTGATAAGGATTTTTCAACAGAACTTTTCCCAATGGATGACTATGGCTTTATTAAACCTATTCAGGAAGGTTCGACTCCTCTTAATAATATTACAGATAGTCCAGATAAACGTGATACCTCTGATTTTGCTTCACGAATTGATTTTAGTGCCACATTTGGAGCGACTGATACAGTTCTATTAGATGCTCTTGAGGCAAAACAAAAGGGATTAAAAGGACTCTTTCTTCATCAATTAAATGCAACTCAAAATGGCATTCTAGCTGTTGATGAACATCGCATTGTAAAGGGGTTAAATGCTTTTGAACCAGTATATATGCGTTATAAAGTCAATTGGATTGGGATGTTTGCTCAGTATTTTATTTTGATTATTCTTTTAACGAGTATGGCCATTAAACTCGTAAAATCTATTTTTGATATTCTTATTGAAGCACTTATTTCACCTCTAGTCGGTTATACTTCACTTTCTAACTCTAAAAAATATAAGGAATTATTAAGAACAATTGGCGGTGCTGGAGCAGGTATCTTTTTTGAGGTGATCATTATGCGTGTAACGCTTGAGATTTTCCGAGATTTACCAGTTCTATCTGTCTCAGCTGTAGCGAAGCTTTCTGGAGGGTTCTTTGAAGGCCTTAATAGTTGGGAACAAATGATAGCAGCCTGTGTAGTTTATGTTGGAGTATTCTTTGCATCCATGCAAGGAGTGGCCATGATTGAGCGTTGGCTTGGAGTTTCGACAGGTCACAGTGAAACAGCTCAACAATTGCTTGGGGCTATGATGATGGGCAATGCCTTTGCGGCTGGAGCAGGTGGTGTCTTTAATGGGGGTATGGCACTTGGTCAATTTGGTATGGATATGGCACAAAAAGCTCCAGATGCCTTATCTAAAGGAAGCCAGATCCTAGGGAATAGCCTTGCCAGAACTGGAGGTGGTATTCAAGGTGCTTGGAACTCTGTAAAAGACCAGGGCTTGATGAATGCGGCCAAAGGTGGTGTAAGCAATATGGTTGATTTGGCAGAATGGAAAACTTTTGAAGCCATGCAAAATACGAAAGGGGCAGTAGGCAACGTTTTAGATAAGCTGGATGATAAGGCTGTCTCTGCTCAAAATGCGACCTATAACGCTCTGAAAAATGATGCTGTTCCTGGAATTGGTCAGCCTGGCCCAATTGATATTCCTGAACCTCCAATCGATCCAGGAACAACGGATGCACCTATTGTCGATCCAACTTCTTCAGCTGAAGGAATGGAGTCCCCAATTCAAGATCCAAATCCACCTGCAGAGGCACCAGTTTCAGAATCGACACAACCATCAGCACAGCCTGATCCTTCTCAACAAAAATTTCAACAGAGCATGAATCAAATGAATTACATGAACCAACAAATGCAACAAGCAGGACAGCGTATGCAGGGAGGACGTCATATCACTGGCGCTGAGAGTGAAGAAGATGATAATTAATGTTGACGTTTTTTTGAAAAAATGGCAAACTACTAACATTGTATTTGTTTGTTAGATTTAATAGTTTGTACCTATATCTTTAACTCCTGATTTATATCAGGAGTTTTTTGTAGAATTAAAATAAATTTGCCTAAAGTTCTACCTGACTTGTACAATAGCTCTATTGTACTAAAGGAGGTTGTGGCAGGTGCTAGATGAACGTTTATTCAAGGAGAATTTATTAGAGAGTAGCGGTAAAGATTTTTTAAATTGGATAAAATCTTATGATGATTCACAAGTGCCTATCATGAAGCGAAGAGGTTATACCTGTATTCATTCAATGGAGCGAACAGTAGCTTTTACATTTGGGGAATTTACTTTTAGGAGAAGGCGTTGGAAAAAAGGAGATAACTGGATAATTCCTGTTGATGATAAATTGGGTTTAGAGAGAAATACTAGATATTCCAGAGAATTTATGTACCAAATAGCTAAATTATCTACTATGATGTCTTATGGAAAAGTGATACAAGTGATTGAAATGACTTATAATATTGTAATTACAAAACCTACAGTCGTTAAGGCAGTTAAACTATGCGCTGATTTGTTGAAGAAACAGGAAAGTTACCAGTCTTATCAAGAATCAAACGAAATAAAAGAGAAAGTAGATGTCATCTACGTAGAGGGAGATGGTGTAATGGTAAAATCAAGTGATAAAAATCTAAATAATCGCCGTATAGATCTTTCTCATTTTGTCGTACATACAGGAAGCAAAAAGATAGGGAGTAAGAGATTTGAACTGCAAAACAAAAAGGAATTTATTTCACCCAAAAATCGTTTAGTGAGAGAGCAGGTAATAGACTATTTAACTAATACTTTCGAGATTAGTAAAGAAACTATTTTTGTCACTAATTCAGATGGAGGGCATGGCTATACACCGTATGTCTTTAAAGAAATGGCAAAGATACTCAGAGTAAGTCGCCATGAGCATTTTTGGGACGAATATCATCTTAATCATAGTTTAAAGAGCTTTTTCAATTCTTATCCATCAGAGCTTTTAGAAAAAGCATTTCAAGCGATTCAAAGGCATGATAAAAGTTTATTACGTAGTGTTTTAGATACGACAGAGGCTTTAATAGAGAATCAGGAAGAGATAGAACAGTTCTATAAATTTAAACGGCGCCTTCTTCAAAATTTTCAATATACCAAGCCTGCAGAATTGAGAGGCCTTTCGCATTCTGGAATAGGTATAATGGAAAGTCAGCATCGTAAAATTACTTACCGTATGAAGAGAGGTGGAAAATATTGGACAGAAAAAGGAGCAGAAGCAATGAGTAAAATGATACTCTTGGCTGATAAAGACGAACTTCGGGAATTATTATTGGGGTCTTGGATTGTTGACTATGATCAAATTCAAGAGCAAAGAGGGCTATCTGGTGGGGAGGTTAGACGCTTAGAGTCCAAAAAAACAAGTCAATATATGCCAACTGGGAAAATTACCTGGAAGAAATTTAAACCCTGATATTTAGAAATAGTTGCACCAGGGGATGAAACGTGCTATAATGATATCAAATTTAAGCAAATAAAAAAGCCGTAAGGACTGCAATCCTTACGGCACCGAGTAAGTAAAAACCGAAAGAAGAAATTTTATTTCCCCAACTTACTCAGTCTACATACTCTATGTTAAAGCATAATGAGCAGAATGTCAAGACTGGGACAAGGGAAATCCTAGTTTTTTTCTTGCTTGGGGGTCTCTCTCATAGGGTTTGAGGTTTTCTAAAAAATTTTACCACTTACTAAAGCTTAAAACCCCTTTACAAATCTAGCCATTCATGGTAAAATGGATTTTGTGTGAAATATCAGCAGGAAAGCATGAAGCTCGTCAACAGGTGTCTTATGATAAGTAACCTTGGCTGTTTAGGCGAAGGGCATCTGCACGAATCAGGGCTTTCTAAGTGACTATTTCCACCGAAATATTATTTATATCAGGAGGGCATTCACATGTCACGTTATACAGGACCATCTTGGAAACAAGCTCGTCGCCTTGGCCTTTCACTTACAGGTACAGGTAAAGAATTGGCACGTCGTAACTACGTACCAGGACAACACGGACCAAACAACCGTTCTAAATTGTCAGAATACGGTTTGCAATTGGCTGAAAAACAAAAACTTCGTTTCACTTACGGTGTAGGTGAAAAACAATTCCGTAACTTGTTCGTACAAGCTACAAAAATCAAAGGCGGAATCCTAGGTTTCAACTTCATGCTTCTTTTGGAACGCCGTTTGGATAACGTTGTTTACCGTCTTGGTCTTGCGACTACTCGTCGTCAAGCTCGTCAATTCGTAAACCACGGTCACATCCTTGTTGACGGAAAACGCGTTGATATCCCATCATACCGCGTAACTCCAGGTCAAGTGATCTCAGTTCGTGAGAAATCATTGAAAGTTCCAGCAATCCTTGAAGCAGTAGAAGCTACCCTTGGACGTCCAGCATTCGTATCATTCGACGCTGAAAAATTGGAAGGTTCATTGACTCGCTTACCAGAACGCGACGAAATCAACCCAGAAATCAACGAAGCACTTGTCGTTGAATTCTACAACAAAATGCTTTAATTTTGGCTCTTTGTCAACTGTAGTGGGTTGAAGAAAAGCTAAGATCGAGAAAGGACACATTTCGTCCTTTCTTTTTTGATATTGAGAGCGATAAAAATCCGTTTTTTGAAGTTTTCAAAGTTCCGAAAACCAAAGGCATTTCGCTTGATAAGTTTGATGAGATTATTGGTCGCTTCCAATTTGGCGTTGGAATAGGGTAGTTGAAGGGCGTTGACAATCTTTTCTTTATCCTTGAGGAAGGTTTTAAAGACAGTCTGAAAAAGAGGATGAACCTGCTTTAGATTGTCCTCAATAAGTCCGAAGAATTTGTCAGGTTCCTCGTTCTGAAAGTGAAAAAGTAAGAGTTGATAGAGATTGTAGTGGTGTTTCAACTCTTCTGAATAGCTCAAAAGCTTGTCTAGAATTTCTTTATTTGTTAAGTGCATGCGAAAAGTAGGGCGATAAAAACGTTTATCACTCAGTTTACGACTATCCTGTTGAATGAGCTTCCAGTAACGTTTGATGGTCTTATATTCATGAGATTTTCGCTCAAATTGATTCATGATTTGGACACGGACACGACTCATAGCACGGCTGAGATGTTGGACAATGTGAAAGCGGTCGAGAACGATTTTAGCGTTAGGAAAAAGTTTCCTGGCAATATCGTAGTAGGGGCTAAACATATCCATCGTAATGATTTTCACCTGACAACGAACGGCTCTATCGTAGCGCAGAAAGTGATTTCGGATGATAGCTTGTGTTCTACCTTCAAGAACGGTGATAATGTTGAGATTATCAAAGTCTTGTGCAATGAAACTCATTTTTCCCTTGGTAAAGGCATACTCGTCCCAGGACATAATCTCAGGAAGTTGGCTAAAGTTATGCTTAAAGTGAAAATCATTCAGTTTACGAATGACAGTTGAAGTTGAAATGGAAAGCTGATGGGCAATGTCAGTCATAGAAGTCTTTTCAATTAACTTTTGCGCAATTTTTTGGTTGATAATACGAGGGATTTGATGATTTTTCTTGACGATAGAAGTCTCAGCGACCATCATTTTAGAGCAATGATAGCACTTGAAACGACGCTTTTTAAGGAGGATTCTGGTAGGCATACCAGTTGTTTCAAGGTAAGGAATTTTCGATGGTTTTTGGAAGTCATATTTCTTCATTTGACTTCCGCAATCAGGGCAAGATGGTGCCTCATAATCTAGTTTAGCGATGATTTCTTTGTGAGTATCCCTATTGATGATATCCATAAATTGGACATTAGGGTCTTTGATATCGAGTAGTTTTGTGATAAAATGTAATTGTTCCATATGAATCTTTCTAATGAGTTGTTTGGTCACTTTTCATTATAGATCTTATGGGACTTTTTTTCTACAACAAAATAGGCTCCATAATATCTATAGGGGGTACCCACTACAAATATTATAGAGCCTTAATTTTAAGATATATCTTACAGAAAGCCTACAACAGTGGGCTTTTTGCTTTGTCTTAAAACGTTGATTTCTGGGTTTGTCCCCCTTTTTGTCCCCCTTCACAAAGAACTTACAGCTTTCTCATAAAATGAGACGGCTGTTTTTGCTTTTTCTTTGGAGAGATGACTGTAAGTGTCCATAGTCATAGCTAGTGTAGAATGACCTAGACGGTGTTGTAATTCTTTATATGGTATTCCAGAGTTTAGCAAAAGACTAGCGTGTGTGTGTCTAAAACCGTGGAATCCAATATTAGGTACACCAGCATGTTTGAAACGTGTATTTAAACGAGTTGATAGTGTTTTATTGTTTGGGTATTTATGAATAAAATCTGAGAAGACAACAGTTTCAGTTCGACCAAGTTTCCAAGCTTCTTGCCTTTGTCTTTTTTGATACACTTTTAAGACCTCTATAGTTTGTGGGTCAATATCAATTGTGCGATAACTTGCCTTAGTTGCTAGCAGAATGACAAGGAGATAGAAGAGATAAAAATGTCTCTTAATTCCTTACCAAATGGTATGGAGAATGGACTTGAACCAAGAGCGAACACCGAGAAAATGCAAAAAAAGCACCTAGAATAATCTAAGCGCTCAAGAGTAGTGGACGGTGTGCCTGTCCCGTCATCTCAAACTATGAAGTTGCGTAGCGACACTATCATTTCTACCTCACTTCTCTTTAAACTAATTATACTATAAGGAATACCAGTGTGACCACTAACCAAGTAGAAAAGAAACTAAAAAGCATTAAAAATTTTGAAAAAGCAATTCAGAGACTAGACTTAGAATTGAAGATAAGTGATTGTATGATGTAGGACGTGAGATATTCGCAAGACGATTTATAGATAGATTAAAGCTATTTCAGTTATATGAGACGCTGGGCATGATAAAGCTGAGTATGAACGCCTCAAGGCTGAGATACTGCTAGACTTCGCTAAAAGCTACCGTGGTGGTGTTTTGTTGGTATATGAACAAACATAACACAGACCTAATTAGAAGCCTTTAGAAACGAATCTAGGGGCTTTTTGATTGGTTGATTTTTTCAGTAATTTCAATTTCCTTTATTTCATCTTCAAAGAGTTTAGTCCACCTGGTTCCAGAATTAACGGATAACCCATCAAGTTCTTCATCGTGGACATCTTTGTCTTCGTAAAGAGCTACACCTTCAAATATTTGGCCATCAATATCGGTGATTCTGACAACCTTGTTATTAAATCTTCTAAGTTCCATCAGTCTCTCCTTTCGTGTTACTATACTCTGTTATATTATTGGAATTCCATTAACATAAGCTTCTTTAGCCTCCGCAAGGGTCATTTCATTAGGGCCACCATCTATATTAGTTTCTCCTGTGTTTTGCCACTGACAGACGTCACAGATGTCATACACTGCTGTAATAGTACCACATACTGGACAATGGACATATTCTCGACCATCAATGATTATCAAATTCTCTTTTCCAGTCTTATTCATTTAAGGTTACTCTCAATACTATACAAATATATTAGCTATTTCTATACACTACTTTTTCAATATCATTGATTGTGATTGTTATGGTATCCCAGTCTTTGGGTGAATCACCTATGTCAGCAATAAAAGTATCTTCACTTAACTTTTCGACAATTGTCGCCATTTGACCGTTTTTTAACAACACTGTATCAAATTCTAGAATTTTTACGATTTTTCTCCTTGCGTAAGCTTCTTTGGCTTCGGCTAGAGTCAATTTATTTGGGCCACCGTCAATATTTATAATACCTGTATTTTGCCAACGACAGACGTCACAGATATCATAGTCCATAACTTCAGTTCCGCAAACAGGGCAATTTAACCATAAATATCCATCAATAACCCAAGTTTTTTTTGATCTATCCATATAAATCCCTCCTCCATAAACTCGCCAAACCAGTCTTTTTAGTGAACCGTGAGTATCAACCCACCTTTCCATCATTATACTGCAAATCGATGGGGATTACTAATAATTTAGTGTGTTTTCTAGATGTGGTATGATAGTATTATTAGGTAATAAAAAAGGACGTTTGACCGTGCTAATTTCTTGCCTGCTGAACTCGAGCACAGCCTGCGGCTAGCTTCCTAGTTTGCATTTTGATTTTCATTGAGTATAAGAAATCAAATCATGAGAATTAAAGAGACAGAAAAGGCTACTTACCATTTTCTAAAAAGCTATCGTAATGGTCTCTTGTTGATTGAATATTAGGATAGGAAAGTTTATAATGAAGTTAAAGTAAAGGAGGTTTCGTTTTAGATATGATGATACCACCAAGCAAAGAGCTCTTGATTTTTTATAATCAAATTCATGAGTGGGTAGACCAAGTTTATCCTGACAAAGATATGCCTCGTGTATCTTTTAAAAAGAACACTCCTAAGTCTGTTTTAGATTTATTTGATAGTATTAAATCTAAAATAGGTTTTGATTACCAAGAACATAAGTATTAAAATAATAATTATGGATAAGTTAAACATGGAAAATAAGATAATTGATGTTTATAAAATAGCGCATCGTCTTATTTCTATTACTGTTGAGAATCCTGATTTTTCAGATTTGAAAATCAATCAGTTTGTTAGAATTGGAGAAAAAGAGTATAGGGTACGTAGTGTCCCTATGATTCATTCAACTCCACCTAAATCTATCTTTAATTTAGATACTTTTACAATTGACTACACAGAGGATGACTTGATGAATAAAGTGGCGGTATTTACGCATAGGGAAGTATTTAAAGATGATTAAAATTTCAATTAGTTTGTTACTAGATGCGATTGAAGATAACATCAACGACGAAGAACTTCAATCTATCGATTTCGAGAGTCATATTAGAAAAATTACAAAAGAATTCCAGGGAGAAAATGGTGAATTCTTAGTAAAAGAAGAAGCGTTTGAAACACTACCTTTAGACAGAGATAAAAAGGATAAAATCATTGAGCAAATAAAGCAAAATAGTCAAAATGTTTTCGAAGATGATTTTGACACGTTGTTGCAATTATATTTTTGAGAATCAAGAATAATTCCAGTGCCTTATTTTATACTAAATAGAAAATGACAAAGATTGATAAACAAATTATTACGATGTACAAAATAGAAGATGGCTCGTCTAAGAGGCAGTATTCTATTGTGAGTGGAAGTTGTAGAGGAATTGCAACGATCGATAAAACTACTTTGGAATATAGCTATGTTAGAGATGATTTAGGACAATTTTCTTCGTTTGTCAAAGATACTTTGAATAAAAGTATTCAGTTAGGAAAAGAGTTGCCGGATAAATTTTCGTATGGTTTTGGATAAGTTGTAGAATATCTTATATAGGAGAATTAAGCTATATTATGGCGATATTAGATGATTTACGAGCATTGTATGACAATGGTTGGGACGCTTCTTTTGATTATAAGGGGCAAGTATGTGGTATTTTTCCTAATTCTGTTTATGACATTGTAGTCGTACTTGGAGATAATGAATATAAAGTGGTATCTTTTGATGAGTTAATTTCTTTACAGATTAACGGGAAAACTTTGCTGGAAATCATGAGTGAGGTTGAAGTGCAATATGGTTGAAGGACACTAGAGAAAAAGATAGACAATAAATTCAGATGCACGGATTGAAAATTGAGAAAAAAGTGCTATAATGAAGACATGAAGGATAGAGGTTGAGAATCTGTCACCAACGCGCCACTTATAGTGGGTCGAGAAATGTAGGAGCCCCGACAGTCCTGCCTATCCTTGCAAATAAATCGGCCCTTAGCTACTCTAGGGGCTTTTTGCTTTGTCTTAAAATGTTGATTTCTGGGTTTACTTAGAGATTTACTAGTGAGGTTATTTGTGTATCTAAGTCTAGCTATTTCAAGAATGACACGATGTTGATGATATAAATCTGGGTATAATATTTTGGCCCCCTCACTTTAAGGAAGGGAGGTGTTATATATGCTAGAGTTATTTTCCCTTTTTCTAGCTCCGTTACTTGTTAACGTACTATCTGAGCTTTTCAAGCTATGGATAAAGAGACGTAGCAAGTAGCATTTAACCCTTTTAGAGGGTAGCAAAAAACCCCATCGGTGGCACGGTGGGGCTTTTTTAGTTGCATATGCTAGAAGCATTATTTTCCCTTTATGCTTTCATTCTAACACAACCCCTCCGATATTTCAAGCTTTTGTTTTGATATTCATCAGAGTGTGTTTGTGGTTTGAGTCCGCTTCACTAAAATTAGCACACGCGCTACTATCCTCCATTCTACATCAAAGAAATCAATTCTTTTCTAGGGAATTTCCGCCCTCATTTTTGTCTTTTGTGCTAAAATAGACTTATAAATTGAAAATAAGGAATGTTTATGAAATCGGGTAATGGTTTTTGGAAAGGCTGTCTCTATTTTTGGGGCTTCTTGTTCTTGTTGGGCCTTTTGGTTCAATATGCTCTTCCACTTGCGGCTTGTGTCCTGCTAGGATATGGTGGTTATCGTCTCTATAAACGTTGGCGCTATCCTCTTTTGCAGGATCGTTCTCTAGACGATCGGATTGAGCTTTTAAAAGCTAGGATTCGTCAGGCGGACAAAGATATTCAACAACTAGAGGGAACTTTAGTAGAAAAAGGTTCAGATTCCTATAAGAGTCTGGCCAATCAAGTATTAATCGAACTGAGGGAAATCCATCAGGAGGCGGATCGTCTCAAGTCCTATATCGATGATGATGTCTATAATCGTATTGATAAAAAGGTTCGTACAGTAAGGGCAAATATCGATGTTCAGCTGGAACGTTTGGATAGAGAAAGTCAGGTAGATCTTGAGAATGCAGAGCCAGAGGAATTAGCTCCAGAATTGTCCCAGACCTTGGCCAATATTGCCATTGACCATCAGGCTATTTTAGATAAGATTGCTACCTCTGCTGAGGGGGATAAGGAAGAATTGACTGCCATTCATAGTTTGAAGATGGAGAAATTCCAAACGATTTTAGAAGGCTATTTAAAGATTAAGGCTAATCCTAAAAACTATAATCGGGCAGAAGAACGTTTGCAACAAGCTAAAGCAGCCATCGAACAATTTGACCTTGAGCTGGACCAAGTCTTGAGAGAACTCAATGAAACAGATATGCGTGATTTTGATATCAGTCTGCGTATCCTCGAAAAAGATCGTAAAGAATAGGTTAGAAACAAAGGAGTAACCATGACAGAATTTAATTTTGATATTGACCAGATTGCCAATAATACGGTAGCTAAGGTGGATAAAACAACCCAAATCATCGAGACAAATACTGGCTCAGACAAGACCTTGACCTTCCTTGAAAAGTTGAGCCCTGAGCAGCAAGAAGGAATCAAGGCGCACGTGCCTCAGTTAGTAGACCAGTTTGTCACCAATCAAAATGCTCTTTTGGATTTTGGACAATCTGCTGTCGAAGGTGTGAACAATACGGTCAATCGTATCTTGTCAGAACAAAAGAAACTACAGATTCCCCAAGTGGATGATTTACTCAAAAATACCAACCGTGAGTTGCAAGGCTTTGTAGTCAAATACAAGAACGCTGAAATTGCTGAGTTAGAAGAGAAGCCAAACTTTTTGCAACGCTTGTTTAACAAGAGCAAGAATACCCTACAAGAATTTTACTTTGATTCAAAAACAGTGGAGCAAAAGCTAGATGGCATGGCTGCCGCAGTGGTCAAGCAAGAAGATGTGCTAGCTCGAAATATCGTCTCTGCTGAGATGTTGATTGAGGATAATACCAAATCCATTGAAAATCTAGTGGGAGTGATTTCCTTTATCGAAGCCAGCCAGACAGAAGCTGGTAATCGCGCTGCCGAACTGAAAGCCCAAGCTGACCAACTCGATACAAGTACGGTAGAATACCAAACCAAATCACAAGAATTGGCCCGCATGGCTGAAGTGGTCAATACCCTCGAACAACAGCACACTGAGTATGTCAGCCGTCTCTATGTTGCCTGGGCAACAACACCTCAGATGCGCAATCTTGTGAAGGTGTCATCTGATATGCGCCAAAAATTGGGCATGCTTCGTCGCAATACCATTCCAACAATGAAACTTTCTATTGCCCAACTTGGTATTTTGCAACAATCAATGAAATCAGGTGTCGTGGCAGATGCCATTGTCAATGCCAATAATGCTGCCCTTCAGATGCTAGCTGAAACCAGCAAGGAAGTGATTCCGCAGATGGAACGAATTGCCCAAAGCCCGACAGTTGCTGTTGAGTCTGTTACCAAGCTGGCTGAAAGTCTGGTCGCACAAAACCAAGGCATCGTTGCTGCTATTGAATTAGGCCGTCAAAAACGTGCCCAACTAGAAACAACCATCGTCAAGTCCGCAGAAATGATCAATGATTCTGTCAAACTACGCGATGAGAAAATCGTCCAAGCCCTTCTAGACCAAGGCAAGGCCGCCCAGAAAGAAGTACAAGAATAACACACAAATCCCCTGTAATGTAGATTTGCAGGGGATTTTGGATTTTTCTATATATCCGAACATCTAATTTATTTCACAAAAATATAGTCAAAAATGTAGTCATTCGAATGATTTCCCTTGCAATGTAGTGAAATTAACCAAAAGAAAAAAACGCTTGAATTAGCGTTTTTCTTCTGTATTGATTCGTATTGAATGCTTACTTCACCTCTGTAAACACAACGTGTTTGCGAAGTTTTGGTGAGTATTTCTTCAATTGAAGACGGTCTGGAGTGTTACGTTTGTTTTTAGAAGTAAGGTACAAGCGTTCACCAGATTCTTTGTGTTCAAGTGTAATATTTACGCGCATGGTATCTCCCTTCTATTATTCAGCTGATGCAGCTTTAGCGATTTTACGTCCTTTGTAGTATCCTTTAAGTGATACACGGTGAGAACGTGAGTAATCTCCAGTAGTTTCGTCAAAGTTTACAGATGGAGCTGTTACTTTGTAGTGTGTACGACGTTTGTTTTTCTTCGCTTTTGAGGTGCGACGTGCAGGTACTGCCATTTTGATTTCTCCTTTAGGTATTTATATTCG
Organism: Streptococcus gwangjuense; assembly: GCF_003627155.1. Lineage (NCBI taxonomy): Bacteria > Bacillati > Bacillota > Bacilli > Lactobacillales > Streptococcaceae > Streptococcus > Streptococcus gwangjuensis. Next base: position 1,685,861 of record NZ_CP032621.1, on the reverse strand, counting down.
ATTCAATCTACTGATTTTCATCAACCATACTAGAATAACACATTTTTTTTGTAAAGTAAAGTTACTTGACAAAAAAAGATGAAAAAATTCTCCTGTCCGACTTAGCAGACAGGAGAAGATATTAAATATCAATCTCAAATGGTTTGTCAATGGTTTCTGATACGTATTTTCCATCTTTCTTCCGTTGTTTGACACATCTATGAGGATATATTCGATTTGGCCATTGACTGAACGAAAGTTATCTTCTGACCATGATGCGAGTGCAGCGTATAACTTTGTTGAGAGTCGAAGGGGGATCTGCTTTTTTTAGCTTCAGCCATTTTTAGTAAAGACTTCCGTGGTTTGCAGGGTTGATTGCTACGCTGAAGGGATTGACAAAGTAAAAATCAGGTTCTTTGATGGTACCTGTACAATTACCAAAGAGTGTCAGAACCAGAGCTTTCTGAGGTTTGACAACTTTTAAATCAGAATGAGCTAGCGCTACAATTACGATTAGTACAAGTCCGATAATAATTCCAAAAATGTTTTCTTAGCCAGCACTCATTATAAATATAAAGACACCAAGTACGAGCGTCAATTCAATGAGAATCAATGCTAATACCCCATTTGGTTTTGAATTAATTAGTTTTTCAGTCATAAGACTGACTTCCTGATATTTGATATCTAAATGATATTACTTTAATTTATAAAGTCAATAGAAAGTTGAAAAATAATCACTAAAAACTTTCAGCCCAATAATTACTTGTAGGAAGTGAGATTATATTGTGCTGAAATACTCTTTTATTCTTATAACTTTTACACTATAATTGTAGTTAGAAAGGAAGAGAAATGTTTGATTATAGAGCACTAGTTATTTTGATGACTTTGATGGATCATTGTGAGCTATCATTATATGAATTATCTGTTAAGGTGAGCTTACCTATAAAGGAAGTCAAAGAAGGAATAGATTATTTAGTGCCTTATCTAGCTAATAAAGGGATAGTGCTGGATAAAAAACAAGGTCGCTATAGTTTATCAAATCGTACGAAGCAGTCTTTGACAGATATTATTAAGTCGGATGGATTGGTTTTACCAAAGTCGACTCGCTTAGCATTAATCTATCTTTACACTTTTTGCCGATTAGATTTTATATCGAATAATCATTACCAAGACTTTTTGAAAGTAAGTAAGAATACAACCTTATCTGATATTCAATCATTAAGAAAGATTATGTTAGATAATGATTTGGAGCTAGGGTACAGTAGAGCAAAAGGTTATACTTTACACGGTTCAGAGTGGAATAAGCACCGTTTAGCTTTTCAAATGGTTAGTGAGTTGCTGGAATCCTCCATAGGGATTTGGGGGTTGGATTATGTTTTATCCAGTTGGGGGTATTCATTAACTTATGATTTGATTGATCAGGTAGTTAAAGATTATTATGAAAAGCTACAGATAGTACCTATTGTTAATCAATTAAAAGTTTGCCTTTTCGGTTTAGTATTCATTATATGTAGGTATCAAAGGGATGTTGAAAGAGTATGTCTTTCAGAGACATTAGTATCTCCTATTATTCAAGATATAACGACTATTTTATTAGATACAGTAGTTGATTTGGGAATTATAGATACGGTATTTTCAGAGGATGATTATCGCTATGTCACAGTTTTATTATCAAGTTGCTTTGAAGGTGAAGTAGATGTTGCTCCGGTTTACTTTAATCAATTAACAGAGGCCATTATAAGTAGAATGGAAGATATTTCTTTGTTGCATTTTAAACAAAGGGAAGCATTGAGAGAAAATCTTCGCCGCCACCTTATACCGGCTTACTATAGATTAAAGTTCGGCTTACCTAGCTCAAATGAATATGTGTTGCATGTCAAAGAACATTATCCTGATTTATTTGAACTAGTAAAAGACTCTTTGACTCCCTTGATGGATGCTATTGACAAACCTATACCTGATAGTGAAACAGCATATTTTGTTATCCATTTTGGAGGTTATTTAAAGAATGCAGACAATTTGCCTCAAAAATGTTATAAAGCAGCAATTATCTGTCCTAATGGAATTAGTTCTTCATTGATGATAAAAGAGAATCTATTAGCATTATTCCCTCAGATTGAGTTTATAGGAACCTCAAAGATTGATGATTTATATGCGAAAACTAGTAGTGACTATGATATGGTTTTTTCTACTATAAAGGTGGATACAGAGAAGCCAAATTATCTAGTTTCTGTTATGATGACGGAAGAACAAACAACACAGTTAGTTGAATTGGTATCAAAAGATTTCCCAGATACAGGTTATCGAGATATTGAGCTTAATCAGATAATTAGTATAGTAAGACGATATAGTATAATCACACAAGAATTAGAGTTAAAATTAGCATTAAAGAGGTATCTCTATCAAGAAATGAACAGAAAGGAAGTGTTACCATTGTTAGAAGAATTAATTACAAAAGAAACTTATCAGGTTAGTTCGGAAAAATTAGGATGGAAGGAGGCAATTCGTTTAGCAGCTAAACCGCTTTTGGATCAACATAAGATAACTGAGAACTACCCTGAGGCAATGATTCAAAAAGTAGAAGAGTTTGGGCCTTTTATTAATTTAGGGAAGGGAGTAGCAATTCCTCACGCTCGGCCAGATGAAGGTGTGAATGAAATAGGAATGTCAATGTTAGTTTTGGAAGAACCGATTTATTTATTGGATAATCCAGAACAAGAGGTAAGATTGTTGATTTGTATTGCAGCCATTGATAATGAGAGTCATTTAAAGGCTTTGTCACATTTAACAACAATTTTAAGAGATAAAAATCATGTTCAAACTTTAATATCATCAAAAAACTATGATGACATTGAAATGATAATTAAACAGGAGGATTAGATAATGTTAAAAATTGGTACAGCTTGTGGTTCAGGATTAGGTTCAAGTTTTATGGTACAGATGAATATTGAATCTGTATTGAGTGATTTGAATGTTTCAGATGTAGAAGTTGAACACTATGATTTAGGTGGAGCAGATCCAAATGCAGCTGATATTTGGATTGTTGGTCGTGATTTAGCTGATTCAGCTAGTCATCTTGGAGATGTTCGTATCTTAAATAGTATTATTGATATGGATGAACTACGAGAATTAATTACTAAACTTTGTGAAGAAAAAGGACTTATTTAGGAGGCTAGCGTCATGATGAAGTTCATATTGGATATTGTTAGTACACCAGCTATTTTAGTAGCTTTAATTGCAATCTTAGGATTAGTTCTTCAGAAGAAGAAATTACCTGATATTATTAAAGGTGGAATTAAGACTTTTGTTGGTTTCTTAGTTGTATCTGGTGGTGCAGGAATTGTACAAAATTCTTTGAATCCATTTGGTACCATGTTTGAACATGCTTTTCATTTATCTGGAGTTGTACCGAATAATGAAGCAATTGTAGCTGTAGCTTTAACAACATATGGCTCAGCTACTGCAATGATTATGTTTGCAGGTATGGTATTCAATATCTTAATTGCTCGTTTTACTCGATTCAAATATATCTTTTTAACAGGGCACCACACTCTATATATGGCGTGTATGATTGCGGTCATTTTATCAGTTGCTGGCTTTACTAGTTTGCCTCTTATCTTACTAGGAGGATTAGCACTCGGTATTATTATGAGTATTTCTCCAGCATTTGTACAAAAATATATGGTTCAATTAACTGGAAATGACAAGGTGGCTTTAGGTCATTTCAGTTCTTTGGGATATTGGTTGAGTGGTTTCACTGGTAGCCTTATCGGTGACAAATCAAAATCAACAGAGGACATTAAATTTCCAAAGAGTTTAGCTTTTTTACGTGATAGTACTGTTAGCATTACTTTATCCATGGCAATTATTTACATTATTGTAGCTATCTTTGCAGGGTCAGAATATATAGAAAAAGAAATCAGTAATGGTACAAGTGGTCTAGTTTATGCTTTACAATTAGCAGGTCAATTTGCAGCAGGTGTATTTGTTATTTTAGCAGGTGTTCGCCTTATTTTGGGTGAAATTGTTCCAGCCTTTAAAGGTATTTCAGAGCGTCTTGTACCTAATTCAAAACCTGCTTTGGATTGTCCGATTGTTTATACTTATGCACCTAATGCAGTCCTAATTGGATTTATCTCTAGTTTTGTTGGTGGTTTAGTAAGTATGGCAATTATGATTGCTTCAGGAACGGTTGTCATCTTACCAGGCGTTGTGCCTCATTTCTTCTGTGGAGCGACTGCAGGTGTCATTGGGAATGCATCTGGTGGTGTTCGTGGAGCCACTATTGGAGCATTTTTACAAGGTATTTTAATTAGTTTTCTTCCAGTCTTTTTAATGCCAGTTTTGGGAGGACTTGGTTTCCAAGGGTCAACTTTCTCAGATGCAGATTTTGGTCTATCAGGAATTATTTTAGGAATGTTGAATCAATTTGGCTCACAAGCAGGCATTGTTATTGGTCTTGTTCTTATTCTAGCAGTTATGTTTGGAGTATCCTTTATTAAAAAGCCATCTGCAAAGGAGGAATAAGGGATGATTTTAAGTGAAAATAGAGAAGATGAGTTAAGAAAATTTGCAACAAAAATCCGATTAAATACTCTTAGAACATTGAATCATCTTGGATTCGGCCATTATGGAGGGAGTCTGTCTATAGTAGAAGTTTTAGCAGTGCTTTATGGTGAAATAATGCCGATGACTCCAGAAATATTTGCGTCACGAGATAGAGATTATTTTGTTTTATCCAAGGGACATGCTGGACCAGCTTTGTACAGCACACTCTATTTGAATGGTTTCTTTGACAAAGAATTCTTACATTCTTTAAATACAAATGGAACCAAATTACCGTCTCATCCTGATAGAAATCTAACGCCGGGCATAGATATGACAACTGGCTCTTTAGGACAGGGAATTAGTGTTGCAACCGGACTTGCATATGGTCAGAGAATAAGAAAAAGTCCCTTTTATACCTATGCTATTGTTGGAGATGGTGAGTTAAATGAGGGACAATGTTGGGAGGCTATACAGTTTGCTTCTCATCAACAGTTATCTAATTTAATTGTATTTGTAGACGATAACAAAAAACAATTAGATGGTTTTACAAAGGATATTTGTAATCCAGGTGATTTTGTAGAAAAATTCTCAGCATTTGGGTTTGAATCCATTAGGGTCAATGGTTCAGATATTAGAGAAATTTATGAAGGGATTGTCCAATTAAAACAGTCAAATAATCCATCACCTAAGTGTATTGTATTAGATACTATTAAAGGTCAAGGGGTTCGAGAGCTGGAAGAAATGAAATCCAATCATCATCTTCGCCCTACTGTAGAGGAGAGACAAATGTTAACTTCAGTTGTAGAAAGATTAAGTCAGGAATTGGAGGAAACAGAATGATGAGAAGTACGAAAGAATTACGGCATGTATATAGAGATTTCCTTCTAGAAGCTAACCAAAGTTATTCTGATATAGTAGTTTTAGAAGCAGACTTGTCAAGTTCGATGGCTACTAATAATCTTGAAAAGGACTTTGGAGACCGTTATGTGAATGTTGGGATCATGGAAGCAGAAATGGTCGGGCTTGCAGCAGGTTTATCTATTCAGGGGTTTAGACCTTATCTTCATACATTTGGCCCTTTTGCTTCACGAAGAGTATTTGATCAATTATTTATTTCTCTTGGGTACGCACAATTGGATGCCACTGTGATTGGCTCAGATGCAGGAGTAACGGCAGAGATGAATGGTGGAACACATATGCCATTTGAAGAAATTGGATTGTTACGTTTAATTCCTAAATCAATCATTTTTGAAGCAACTGATGATATCCAATTTCGTGAAATCTTGAACCAGACATTAGAATTAAAAGGACTAAAATATATTCGAACAATTAGAAAAGCTCCAGAGGCTGTGTATCAAGGTGGAGAAGATTTTTCTAAAGGCTACATTGAGTTAAGACACGGTGAAGATGTTGTAATCGTTGCTTCTGGTATAATGGTTGCTCCAAGTGTTCGAGTTGCGGATGAGCTGTCCAAATTAGGTTATTCAGTAGGCGTGATAGATTTATTTAGAATCAAACCGATACCAGAACAGATAAAAACAATATTAGGTGGAAAAACTATATTTACTGTAGAAAACCACAATCAGATAGGTGGAATTGGCAGCGCCTTATGTGAATTATTCTCTGATGATGAAATGACAAAAATTCATCGGATGGGTGTTCAAGAAAGATTCGGTCAAGTAGGGAAAATGGATTATCTTCTTAATGAGTATGGTTTGAGTGAATCGAATATAAAAGAGAAGGTTCTAGAGTTTTATAATGCAAGATAGATGTTAAATACACTGTTCTGAAAGAATTTCTGTAAAAATTACATTACGTTATTGAAATCAAGCGGATTAAAAAGCATATTCTGGTAATCAGAAAGTGCACTAATCCGCTTTGTTGTTTTTAATTTTAAATATTTTATATGTATATAGAATTTTCTGAAAATTCAAGAATTTTCTTCTGTTCATTGCTTTTAAAATGTGCTATAATAGTAAAAACTGAAATGGGAGGGAACAAATGACTGAATTAGATAAACGTCACCGCAGTAGCATTTATGACAGCATGGTAAAATCACCAAACCGTGCCATGCTTCGTGCGACTGGTATGACAGATAAGGACTTTGAAACACCGATTGTGGGAGTGATTTCGACTTGGGCGGAAAATACACCATGTAACATTCACTTGCATGATTTCGGGAAATTGGCCAAAGAGGGTGTCAAATCTGCAGGTGCTTGGCCTGTGCAGTTTGGGACTATCACGGTAGCGGACGGGATTGCCATGGGAACGCCTGGTATGCGTTTCTCTTTGACATCTCGTGATATCATTGCAGACTCAATCGAGGCGGCTATGGGTGGTCACAATGTGGATGCCTTTGTCGCTATCGGTGGCTGTGATAAGAACATGCCTGGTTCTATGATTGCCATTGCCAATATGGATATCCCAGCTATTTTCGCCTATGGTGGAACCATTGCACCGGGAAATCTTGATGGCAAGGACATTGACTTGGTTTCTGTCTTTGAGGGTATCGGAAAATGGAATCACGGTGACATGACAGCTGAGGACGTTAAACGTCTTGAATGTAATGCCTGCCCTGGCCCTGGTGGCTGTGGTGGTATGTACACTGCTAATACCATGGCGACAGCTATCGAAGTTTTGGGTATGAGTTTGCCAGGTTCTTCATCTCACCCAGCTGAATCAGCTGATAAGAAAGAAGATATCGAAGCAGCAGGACGTGCTGTTGTTAAGATGTTGGAGCTCGGTCTCAAACCGTCAGATATCTTGACTCGTGAAGCCTTTGAAGATGCCATCACTGTAACTATGGCTCTCGGTGGTTCTACAAACGCCACTCTTCACTTGCTTGCCATTGCCCATGCTGCCAATGTTGACTTGTCACTTGAGGACTTCAATACGATCCAAGAGCGTGTGCCTCACTTGGCTGACTTGAAACCATCTGGTCAGTATGTCTTCCAAGACCTTTACGAAGTCGGTGGTGTGCCTGCGGTTATGAAGTACTTGTTGGCAAATGGTTTCCTTCACGGGGACCGTATCACATGTACTGGTAAGACTGTCGCTGAGAACTTGGCTGACTTTGCAGACCTCACTCCAGGTCAAAAAGTCATCATGCCACTTGAAAATCCAAAACGTGCAGACGGTCCGCTTATCATCTTGAACGGGAACCTTGCTCCTGATGGTGCGGTTGCCAAGGTATCAGGTGTTAAAGTGCGTCGTCACGTTGGTCCAGCTAAAGTCTTTGACTCAGAAGAAGATGCGATTCAGGCCGTTCTGACAGATGAAATCGTTGATGGCGATGTAGTCGTTGTTCGTTTTGTTGGACCTAAGGGTGGTCCTGGTATGCCTGAGATGCTGTCACTTTCATCAATGATCGTTGGTAAAGGTCAAGGAGACAAGGTTGCCCTCTTGACGGATGGCCGTTTCTCTGGTGGTACTTATGGTCTGGTTGTTGGACATATCGCTCCTGAGGCTCAGGATGGTGGACCAATTGCCTACCTTCGTACAGGCGATATCGTTACGGTTGACCAGGATACCAAAGAAATTTCTATGGCCGTATCGGAAGAAGAGCTTGAAAAACGCAAGGCAGAAACAACCTTGCCACCACTTTACAGCCGTGGTGTCCTCGGAAAATATGCCCATATCGTATCATCTGCTTCACGCGGAGCCGTGACAGACTTCTGGAATATGGACAAGTCAGGTAAAAAATAAACTTAAAAAGCAAGCCAATCTCGGCTTGCTTCTTTTCATCTTCAAAAGTGATTTGCCTGCTTAACGAGGTGGCAGTCCAAGGGCAATACGGCCGTAGCGACTGATTCGTGTAATCTTCCAGGCAGGCGACCAGGTAACTTCAACCTTGACATCTTCGATACCATCAATTTGTTTCAGACCTGCAACGATTTCGATAGGCAAGCTTTCGGCACAATCGCAAGCAGTGTCGGTGAAGGTCATGACAATCTTACAGAGGCCTGTTTCGTCTAGATTAATTTCATAAATCAGCCCTAGATTGTAAACATCCAATTCCACATCTGTATCAAAAACCTTCTCTAGTTTTTCGATAATTTGGTCTTGTAAGGCCAAAGCACGGTCATTGATTTTGATATCGTCTCTCATAACAGTCCCTCCACGTGATAAATATCCTCTATTTTCTCATAATTCTGACAATTTGGCAAGTTTTTGATGAATTTTCTGAAAAGACTCTCTTGAGATTTTCTTCTCTCACTGTTTTAATCCCTCTATTTATGGTAAAATAAGACTATTAAGTTTAAAGAGGATTCCCTATGAAATTACAAAAACCAAAAGGAACGCAGGATATTTTACCTGCTGAATCTGCCAAATGGCAGTACGTTGAGGGCTTTGCCCGTGAGATTTTCAAGCGATATAACTATGCAGAAGTGCGTACGCCTATTTTTGAGCATTACGAGGTTATCAGCCGCTCTGTCGGAGATACAACGGATATCGTAACCAAGGAAATGTATGACTTCTATGACAAGGGTGACCGCCATATTACTCTCCGTCCAGAAGGAACTGCGCCCGTTGTCCGTTCCTATGTAGAAAATAAACTCTTCGCCCCAGAAGTGCAAAAGCCAAGTAAGTTCTACTACATGGGACCTATGTTCCGTTATGAGCGTCCACAGGCAGGGCGTTTGCGCCAGTTCCACCAGATTGGTGTTGAGTGTTTTGGATCTAGCAATCCAGCTACCGATGTGGAAACAATCGCGATGGCAGCCCATTTCTTGAAAGAAATCGGTATCCAAGGTGTCAAATTGCACCTTAACACTCTTGGAAATCCTGAGAGCCGTGCGGCCTACCGTCAAGCCTTGATTGACTATTTGACACCGCTCAAGGAGACCTTATCTAAAGATAGCCAACGTCGTTTGGAGGAAAATCCTCTCCGTGTCTTGGACTCTAAGGAAAAAGAAGACAAGGTGGCAGTGGAGAATGCGCCTTCTATCTTGGACTTCCTTGATGAAGAAAGTCAAGCTCACTTTGATGCTGTGCGTCAGATGTTGAAAAATCTTGGAGTAGATTACATCATCGATACCAATATGGTGCGTGGTCTGGACTACTACAACCACACGATTTTCGAGTTTATCACTGAGATTGAGGGCAATGACTTGACAGTCTGTGCGGGTGGTCGTTACGATGGTTTGGTTTCTTACTTTGGAGGCCCTGAAACTGCTGGATTTGGTTTTGGACTTGGTGTAGAGCGCCTGCTTCTCATTCTTGAAAAGCAAGGTGTAGCTCTTCCTATCGAAAACGCCCTAGATGTCTATATCGCAGTCTTGGGTGAAGGGGCAAATATCAAGGCCTTGGAATTGGTACAAGATCTTCGCCAACAAGGTTTCAAAGCAGAGCGTGATTACCTCAACCGTAAACTAAAAGCTCAGTTCAAGTCAGCTGATGTCTTTGCGGCTAAGACCCTCATCACCCTAGGAGAGAGTGAAGTCGAAAGCGGACAAGTGACTGTCAAGAACAATCAAACCCGAGAAGAAGTGCAAGTGTCACTTGAGACTATCAGCCAAAACTTCTCAGAAATCTTTGAAAAACTAGGGTTTTAATAACAGAAAAACTGGTCAGAGAACTACTCTGACCTTTTTCTTTTGCAAAATGACAAAAATCATAAACTTTTTGACAAATATGCTTGTCAAAAAGAAAAAGATGTGTTACAATAAATTCAAGTTAAGAAATAGGAAGCAGAAAGGAACGATTATGTGGGCATTAGGATTTGTACCTCTTGTGATTATATTTTATCTCTATCATATCCAAAGGGTCAAGAAACTAGAGAATAAAATCAAAAGAATTGAGCAAAAACAGAAAGGAAATAAAGAAATGTCAAGATTATTAAAAGAATTGATTGGGAAAAAACCAACAATCATTGGACAATTGTTTGGGACAGACAACTGGGAAGTTGTGGATGTTGACGAGGAATGGGTCAAACTACGACGTGTTGATAAAAAGGGGAAAGAAAAATTCAAGTTGCAACGTATTGAGGATATCCAAACCGTTGAATTTGACGGAGAGTAGGTGTGTAACATGCAACTAAAAAATCGTCTAAAAGAGCTTCGAGCTCGCGATGGTCTCAACCAAACCGAACTGGCTAAGCTAGCAGGGGTTTCCAGACAGACCGTTAGCCTACTAGAACGGGATGAGTACACCCCGTCCATTATCATTGCCCTGAAAATATCTCAAATTTTCAACGAAACAGTCGAATCGGTATTTCGCTTGGAGGAGGACGAGTGATGAACAAGTACAAAGTGATTTATTATGTAGTGGTCACAGTTCTATTAGTCAGCGTGTTTCTATTGATTGGGATAGACTTAGGCTGGTTTAGTCCCTATCAAAGTAACCAATTTATTTGGGCCTACTTTGCTCTTATCCCAGTCGTTGACTGGATTGAAAAGAAAGCAAACAATTTAGCGAGTGAAAAAGGAGAATAAAAATGAAAAAGAAAAATAAAGGTGGATTGTTATTTTTAATGTCTGTTGTCCTTGGAGGTTTCTTGGGAGGTTTTGTAGGGATGTTTAAGGATGCTGCCGAATCCCACGCAATCATTTTAGATGTAAAAGTCTTGATACCCTGGATATCAACTATTTGTTTACTGATAGGTTTCATTAGTATTCTTTTGACTTTCAATTTCTTAAAGAAAAGCAGAAAATTTCACTCCTTGTATCAAGAGGAAATGGATGATGATCTGAATGAAACCTATTATGTGCAAATGTATCGGAATCTTGAGTTTGGAAGCATTGCTTTTAATATTACAAACGTAGCGATTTTATTGGCTCTCTTCATTTCAGCAAGTGAAATGGTTGTACTAAATGGAAGCCATCTAACCTTATCTCTTTCTTTTTTGGGATTAGTATTGATTTTTAATGTTCAAAAATATTTTTATAAAACCATTGCGATTGTTCGCCAGTTTGATTTGGTATTTTTCTCTATGCCAAAGGATATCTTAGGCTATGTCAATTCTTACGATGAAGGGGAGCGCCAGGCTAATTTGGAACAGAGTTTTCGGATTTTATTCCAATTACATCAGTATGTCTTGCCAGGTCTCTACTTTCTGATTGCTCTCTTTTCTTTACTGACAGGAGAGATTCAGTTACTAGCCTTCTTGCTTGTCGGAGCTATCCATATTTATATCAATGTGATGCAGTTACCTATGGTAAAACGCTATTTCAAATAAAGGAGTTTCTATGATTCGTGTTGAAAATGTAAGCAAAAGTTTTGGGAGCAAAAAAGCTCTTCATCAGATTTCTTTTGAGATTAAGGAGGGCGAAATCTTTGGTTTTCTTGGCCCTTCTGGCTCAGGTAAAACAACTATGATTAATGTCTTAACAGGACAGTTGGCTGCAGATCAAGGTAAAACAGTTTTGTTAGGCAAGAATTCTCAAGATTTAACCTCAAATGATTTGGAACAAATCGGTATTGTTAGTGATGGCAGTGGTTTTTATGAAAAGATGAGTCTTTACAAAAATCTTCTCATCTATGCTAAGCTGTATGGTCTCAAGTCAGATAGAGTAAATCAGGTGCTCCAACAGGTTGGATTGGCAGATGCTAAAGATATTATCGCAGAAAAATTATCTACAGGAATGAAACAACGAATGTTCTTGGCTCGTGCCCTTCTTAATGCTCCTAAGATTCTCTTTCTAGATGAGCCAACCAGTGGATTAGACCCTACAACATCTAAGATGATTCATACCCTACTTCAAGAATTAAAGCAGGCGGGGACAACTATCTTTCTGACCACGCATGATATGAATGAAGCAACTCTGCTTTGTGATCGCTTATCTCTTTTGAATAAGGGTAACCTAATAGAGTATGGAAGTCCGCAAGATATCATCCAGAAGTACCATGTGGATAAGAAAGTACGTGTGGTTTATAATGATGGACGAGAACAGATAGTTCCATTTGAAGAATTACCACAATTAGACACGACAGATTTGATGGTGGTTCACTCTTGTGAGCCGACACTAGAAGAAATCTTTATCAGATTGACAGGAGAAAAGTTAGATGTTTAGAAAATTAAATGCCCTACTATGGTTAAGATTACAAGTCCTTATTAGCAATTCATCTTTGTTGGCGACTCTATTGATGCCTTTTGGCATTGCTGTTGTATATAATGAATTTTTAAATAAGAATGGACAATTGAGCCTATTGTTACTATCTTCTAGCTTGACGATGGTCTTGAGCATGGGAAGTGGTTATATGGTATCGATTATGATGGCAGAAGATAAGGAAAAACGAAATCTTAAATCACTCATCCTAAGTGGTGTGACAGCAACAGAATATACTTTCAGTATGCTTGTTCTCCCTATTCTGATAATGTTACTTGCTATGATTGTACTTCCCATCTATCTTAAAGTAGATGTATCTGGTTATTTATTTGCCTACGTTATCTATTTGCTCCTAGCAACTATTAGTATTATTTTTCTCAACCTTCTAATCGGTGCGATGTCAGATACTCAATCTAAAGCGCAAGTTTATAGTATCTTCCCTATGTTAATTGTCTCTTTTTTACCTATAATTGCTCTTCAAAATGATACGGCTCAAAAAGTGTTGGATTACTCGTTCGTTGGTCCTATTGTAAATCTTTTAAATAAAAAAGGTGGAGAAATATCTTTTTCTAACATCGGTATGTTACTTGCCTGGGTACTTGTATTAGGAATAGCAAACCTCATTGTATTGAAAAACAGCTATAAAGCAAGATAGGAGACCTTTATGAAATTACTTAAAAACCTCGGCTGGTTTCTTCTAGCCCTTCTATCCTTTTTCTTTATCTATAGCTTCATTCAGGGGCTCGCGACTGCTTCGCTTGCCTTAGGCGCTTCCCCCTATGCTGTTACCTTGCTCTATGTGGCCTTGGCTGGAGTATACGTGTACGGCATTTACAAATGGTATCAGAAAGCTCCTGTTCATATTGAGAAGAGTGACTTCAACCGATTTATTTGGCTCCCGGCCTTGGTTTGGTTCTTATCTTTGGTTGTCCAGTTTTTCTTGCCAAATGATCCTTCAGTAAATCAGCAAATAGCGACAGACTTGACCTTGTCTCAACCACTTTTCTCATTCTTTGCGGTCGTTATTTTTGCTCCTTTGACGGAAGAGCTTATCTTTAGAGGAATGTTGGCACGCTATTTCTTTCCTAAGCAGGACAATAGTAAACAAACTCTGATTTTTCTTCTGGTATCCAGTGTTCTGTTTGCCTTGATTCATTTTCCAGGTGATGTGCAACAATTTTTAGTTTATGCTAGTCTTGGTTTTAGCTTGGGCTTGGCTTATATTAGCAGAAAAGGTCTGGTCTACAGTATTTCTCTCCACGCTTTGAATAATTTAGTCAGCTTTTTGATGATTCTCATGCTATAATAGAGTCAGGAGGTCACATGAAACGAGTAATTTTATTAGCAGTGATTCAAGCAGTTGTTCTATTTTTCATCATTGGGGCGCTAGCTTATGCCTTTAAGGGCGATTTCTTCTACAACTATCTAGCAGTTGTCTTTGCCCCTATTGCAGGTGTCTTGCGCTTTGGGACAGCTTATACAACGGAAATTGTCTTGCCTCGAAAGGCAGCCGAAATTGCTGAAAAGCGTAAAGCAGGCAAAAATTCAAAATAAAAGAGTCCGGTGAATTTCATCGGATTTTTGTATGGGCGTCAATTTTTAGAGTCTTCACTTGATTTTTAAAGACTGGCAAACTTTTCTGATGATTTTCATGAAGAGCCTGCGCTTTTATGGTAAAATAGTAACAGAATAAAAGAGGAGAGAAATAATGAAACGTAGTATGTATGCTGGTCGTGTTCGCGAGGAACACATCGGACAAGAAATAACCTTGAAAGGATGGGTTGGCCGTCGTCGTGACCTAGGTGGTTTGATCTTTATCGATCTTCGTGACCGTGAAGGAATCATGCAGTTGGTTATTAACCCTGAAAAAGTCTCTGCAGAGGTCATGGAAACAGCTGAAAGCCTTCGTAGCGAATTTGTTATCGAGGTGACTGGTCAGGTCACTGCGCGTGAGCAAGCCAATGATAAGTTGCCAACTGGTGCAGTTGAGTTAAATGTAACAGCTCTGACAGTGCTGAATACAGCTAAGACAACACCATTTGAAATTAAGGATGGCATTGAGGCCAATGACGATACGCGTTTGCGTTACCGTTACCTTGACCTTCGTCGTCCAGAAATGTTGGAAAATCTTAAACTTCGTGCTAAGGTGACCCACTCTATCCGTAACTACTTGGATGAGTTGGAGTTTATCGATGTGGAGACACCATTCCTTTCTAAGTCAACACCAGAAGGGGCGCGTGACTATTTGGTGCCATCTCGTGTTAATAAAGGGCATTTTTACGCGCTTCCTCAAAGTCCACAAATCACTAAGCAGTTGTTGATGAATGCTGGTTTTGACCGTTATTATCAAATCGTTAAATGTTTCCGTGACGAGGACTTGCGTGGAGACCGCCAGCCTGAGTTCACTCAGGTCGACTTGGAAACTTCATTCCTTACTGAGCAAGAAATCCAAGACATCACAGAAGGCTTGATTGCGCGTGTCATGAAGGAAACTAAAGGCATCGAAGTGACGCTTCCATTCCCTCGTATGAAATACGATGATGCGATGGCTCTTTACGGTTCTGATAAACCTGATACTCGTTTTGACATGTTGCTTCAGGACCTGACAGAAGTAGTCAAAGGTATAGACTTTAAAGTCTTTTCAGAAGCACCTGCTGTAAAAGCCATTGTGGTCAAAGGCGCTGCGGACAATTATTCACGTAAAGACATCGACAAGATGACGGAAGTAGCCAAGCAGTACGGTGCCAAAGGTCTTGCTTGGGTCAAGGTGGTTGATGGAGAATTAAACGGACCAGTTGCCAAGTTCTTGACTAGCATCCAAGCAGAATTGACAACAGCGCTTGCACTTGAAGATAAGGACCTCGTTCTCTTTGTGGCGGATACGCTTGAAGTGGCCAATGCAACTCTTGGTGCCCTTCGTGGACGTATTGCCAAAGAGCTTGGCTTGATTGATAACGATAAATTCAACTTCCTTTGGGTAGTTGACTGGCCAATGTTTGAATGGTCTGAAGAAGAAGGCCGTTACATGAGCGCCCACCATCCATTTACTCTACCACAGGAAGAGACTGCTCACGAATTAGAAGGTGATTTGGCGAAGGTTCGTGCCATTGCTTACGATATTGTCTTGAACGGTTATGAGCTTGGTGGTGGTAGCCTTCGTATCAACCAAAAAGACCTTCAAGAACGCATGTTCAAGGCTCTTGGTTTCTCAGCTGAAGAAGCAAATGACCAGTTTGGATTCCTTCTTGAAGCCATGGACTATGGTTTCCCACCACACGGTGGTTTGGCTATCGGGCTTGACCGATTTGTCATGCTTTTAGCAGGAGAAGACAATATCCGTGAAGTCATTGCCTTTCCTAAGAACAACAAGGCAAGTGACCCAATGACACAAGCTCCTTCAACAGTAGCTCTCAAACAACTAGAGGAACTCAGCTTACAAGTAGAAGAAGATGAAACAAGCAAAACGAATTAAGCGGTGGCGCTATTATCTGCGCCGCTTTGCTTATCAGATAAAAATTTTACGTGTCTTACAAAGCATCTCGCGAGAAAAATATGATGAGAAGATTTCGGCCTCTCTAGTCTATGGTTTTTTATCAGCAGTAGCGGTCAATTTCTTTTTCCAACCAGGGCATGTGTATTCGAGTGGTGCGACAGGTCTGGCACAGATTATCTCTGCCTTGAGTAATCACTGGTTTGGTTTTCATATCCCGATTTCGCTGACCTTTTACGCCATTAATTTTCCTTTGATGGTCTTGGCTTGGTATCAGATTGGGCATAAGTTCACCGTCTTTACCTTTATCACGGTGTCCATGAGTTCCTTCTTTATCCAGTTTGTCCCTGTAGCGACCTTAACGGAGGATCCCATTATCAATGCCCTTTTTGGGGGTGTTGTCATGGGCTTGGGGATTGGTTTTGCTCTTCGCAACAATATCTCCAGTGGTGGGACGGATATCGTCAGTTTGACTATTCGCAAGAAAACAGGTAAGAATGTCGGTAGTATTTCTTTCTTGGTAAATGGAACTATCATGCTGATAGCTGGTTTGACCTTTGGTTGGAAATACGCTCTTTACTCTATGATTACCATCTTTGTCTCTAGCCGTGTGACAGATGCAGTCTTTACCAAGCAAAAACGTATGCAGTCCATGATTGTGACCAATCATCCAGACAAGGTAATTGAAAAAATCCATAAAAAATTGCACCGTGGAGCAACCATGATCCACGATGCAGAAGGAACCTATAATCACGAGAGAAAGGCAGTTTTAATCACTGTCATCACACGTGCAGAGTTTAATGAATTTAAACAGATTATGAAACAGGTGGATCCAGGCGCCTTTGTCTCTGTATCTGAGAATGTCCATATTTTGGGACGGTTCGTTGAAACAGAAAATTAGTAACAAAAAAACCAGCGTGAGCTGGTTTTTATTTTTCAATAATTTTGTGGGCAATTAACTGACGGTAACAAATTTGTTTATTGTTTTTAGCATCGTTGATGATCTGAAGAATCGTTTCAAATGATGTTCGACCAAGTTCTAGGCTATTGATATTGACATAGGCCGCCAAGTTGAGCTTGGGATTGACTGAGTCAAAGCTGAGAACAGGGACATCCAGTTGGTGCTTAGCGATATAGTCACAGACCCCCTCAGCTAGGAGACTATCGGTTGTAATGATAGCATCAATCTGCGGGTCATGCTGAAAGAGGAGTTTACTAAACTGATACCCTTTTTCCTCTAGAAATTCATTTGCAAAGTAGGTCAGATTGTCATCAATAGGCAGTTGGTGTTGTTTGAGTGCTGACTCATAGCCTGTTAAACGGTCTTGCGTTACGAAGAGTCGCTTCGTCCCTCCAATAAAGGCAATTCGTTTGCAACCTTTTTTAATGAAATATTCGGTCGCATCAAAACCAGCTTGGACATTATCATTATCGACAAGAGGGATAAAGGGTGAAATGGATTTTCCTAGGATAAGGAAGGGGAACTGCTCATCAGCGACTAGTTTGACCAAGGGATCCTCCTCTTCGGCATAAAGGAAGATTAATCCATCCACACGTTTGCCATAAACCATCTGTGAAATAGCTTTAAGGCGCTCTTTTTCATCTTTCCCTGTTGCAATCTGAATGGCATAGTGGTTTTCAGAAGCGACTTGAGCGATACCACGGAGGACAGATGGGAAGAAAGGATTTTGATAGAAGGCGTCTGAGTCGTCAGGAAGGACCAAGCCGATAACTTGGGTATAACTGCTTACCAAACTACGAGCGTTGAGGTTGGGGTGGTAATTGAGCTCCTTCATAGCCTTGCGAACGCGTTTTTTTGTTTCGTCGCTAATGGTTGATTTATTTTGAATAACACGGGTTACAGTTGAAGGCGAAACACCAGCAGCCTTGGCCACGTCTTTAATCGTAACGGGCATAAAAATCTCCTATTTATGGTAATCTAGATCACGGAAATGCGTTTTATAAAAGATAGTGACCAGATACAGAACAAAAAGAATGTTTTGTACAGTTATCAGGGTTGTCATATTTTGGCCAAATAATCCCAAAATAAGCGTAATCAGAGTTGGTAATCCTAAACAGTTCAAGATAAAATGGTAGCACTCTTTAAAGGTCCTAAATGAAAAGAGGCGTGATTTCTTAGTGATATAAAGGAGAAGACTCGCTCCTAGAGAGACAATGAAGAAATTCAAACCAAAGAGGAAGCTTGCTCCGAGAACTAGGAAGAGACTGATATAGACACGATTCTGCTGGTACCAGTCTTTAGAAATCGCTTGTGTCAAGCTGTCTTTGCTTTTGAAACTCTCAGTCTGAATCGCTCGGTAAGAGATGCGTGTCAACTCTTTACTTTCCTTGCTGATGACGAGCTCATTCGTATCGAAATGCAGTTGCAAGTCCTTAGGTAATTCCTTGCTTTGACTTGGACCGATTAAAAGAGAAGGCGCTTGACTAGCTGTGCCTGTATAAGTTAATTTGCCATCAACAATTGCAGCGTGTTCAGAGAGATCCTGGACAACCTTATCTGTCAATGGTTCGTAGACATTATCGATAAAGGTTTCTAGCGGATAAGTCTCCTGGGCGCTGTTCTGAATAGCAATGGGTACCATAGACAAGCTGATAAGGAAGATACTGGTAAAGAGAAGCTGAAACCAGTTGAGCCCGAAACGTTTGGACAGGGGCTTACGAAATCCCCAAATACTTGAAAAATAAGAAAATGGATATGGAAGCATTTGTATCTTTCTAAAAGGTGTTTTCTATATGAGTATTATTATATAGAGAAATGTGCTTTATTTCAAGTCTAGGAGACAAATTGCTTGTTGTAAGGATATTTTTATAGTCACAAGCTCTAAAATGAAAAAGGGTGGCGGGGATATATTATCCCTTGTCGCCACCACTTGTAAGTCCTGAAACAAAGTTCTTTTGTAGGAAGAAGAAGAGAATACAGATTGGAAGGGCGATGAGGATAGCACCTGCTGAGAAGTAGGCAATCTTCATGTTTTTCGCATTGTTAACGAAGGTTTGGAGACCAACGGCAACAGTAAAGTATTCTTTCTCACGAAGCAAGAAACTAGAGAGGATGTAGTCCCCGAAAGGTCCCATGAAGGCCCAGAGAGCTTGCACAGCGATCATTGGGCGAACAAGTGGAAGAACAATTTGCCAGAAGCGGCGGAAGTGTCCTGCACCGTCTAGTTTTGCAGATTCGTCTAGAGACATTGGCACTGTATCGAAGTAACCTTTCATCAACCAAGCATTCATCGGGATACCCCCACCAACATAAAGGAAGATGAGGAACCAGCTGTGGTTAAGGGCGTTCAACATAAGTGCCATAACGAAGAAGGCTGTCAAAGCGGCCATGGTTGGCACCATTTGGATAATCAAGAAGAAGACCAAACTTTGTTTACGAGCCAAGAAGTTGTAACGACTGTAAGCATAACCAGCAAGTACGATGATACTTGTTTGAACAGCCATGGTAATCAAGGCGATAATCAAAGTGTTGAGGTACCAAGTACCGTATAAGGTTTCAGAGAAGAGCCCTTGGAAGTTAGCAAAACTAAAGTCGACATTGCTGTCTAGTTTAAAGGCTACTACGTTACCAGTCTTGAAGGCAGACATGATAGTGATCAAAAGTGGATAGATAATCACGATTGAAAGGCCAACTAAGTAGAGGTAGGTAAGGGTTTGAGTCAGTCTACGTTTGAGTTTAATTGAGTTATTCATCTTAGACGTCCTCCATATCAAATGCGTGTAATTTCTTGAATGCGATCATAGAGATTGAGATGACAATGATAGAGATAATCAAGGTAACAGCTGCCGCCATAGAGTATTGAGGAGATGTACCTGTTGTCAAACGGTAGATCCATGAAATCAAGATATCGGTTGAACCAGCTCCACCACCGACACTACCAGGTCCTCCAGCGTTGAAAAGGTACATGATAGAGAAGTTGTTAAAGTTGAAGGTGTATTGACTGATCAAAGTAGGTGCCGCAACGGCCAAGATCATTGGGAAAGTGATGTTGCGGAATTTTTGCCAAGCATTAGCACCGTCAATATAAGCTGCTTCGTAAAGGTCGTTAGGAATAGATTGCAAGATACCCAAAGTCAAAACGTAGATGTATGGGAATCCAAGCCAACCTTGCATCATAATCAAGGCAATCTTAGTCCAAGTTGGGTCTGTTTTCCAAGGAATAAGAGCACCATCAAGGAAAGGAAGGAATTTAGCCAAGATTGGCAATACTTGAGTGTTGATAGCACCGACACTATCGTTAAACATGTTTGAGAATGTCAAGATAGTGATGAAGGCTGGAACAGCCCAAGGAAGAAGGAAAATAACACCGAAGATACGTTTTCCTTTGATAAATGGTTGGTTAGCAATGATAGCTGTGAAGATACCAATCACAATCTGTAAAGTTGAGGCAGCCAAAGCCCAGATGATAGTCCAAGAAAGAACGGCACCAAAGGCAGAACGGAAGGTACTCAAACTCCAGATGTTCGTAAAGTTGGTCAAACCAACCCAGTCCAACAATTTGTTTGGTGGCAAGTGCTGGAAGTCGTAGTTGGTAAAGGCAATCATCAAGGTTACGATAACTGGGAAGATAATCGCAAAAGTCATGGCAATATAAGATGGAATGATCAATAGGTAAGGGAAGCCATTTTCATAGATTCCTTTGATCATATCTTTTAGCGTAAGTGGTACTGGAATTCCATTGTTAATACGTTTTGCGATTGTATGTGCATCTTTAATATTTGCGAAATAGAAGAGTACATAAACGACTACAAAGATTAAATGGAAGGCACCACGAATCAGCATGAAGAGGGAATTATCACGACCTGGCTTGTCACCAAGAGTGATGAGATTGCTCAATTCAGGGGCTGCAAGTGCTAGGAAATAAAGGACAAATACGATGGTTACACCAAGGAAGATAAAACCTTTGGCTTTTTGTTTATTGTAAATTTGTCCTAACCCAGGAATGATAGACAGCAGTGCTGCTTTACTAGGTTGTTGCTTTTCCATAATAACTCCTTTCATAGGATACTGGTTTCTAATTAAAACCTAAACTATATATGTTTTTTATTGATAAATTCAAAGGGGGATTTGAATTCCACCCCCCTTGAACAAATTTTTTATTCACCAAATTTTTGTTTGATTGTTTCTTTGATCAATGTCACAGCATCGTTAGCAGCTGTTTTAGCATCTTTCTTACCACTTACAGAGTCAAAGAGCATGTTAGCAGCTGGTTCCCAAACTGCAGACATTTGAGAGATGTTTGGCATTGGTTGAGCGTTCTTGAACTGTTTGATAACAGCTGTTGTCAACTCATCGTTTTTACCTTCAGCGTATGAACGAGCTTCAGTGTTAGCTGGGATTTCGTTAGTTGCATCGTAGAAGGCTTTTTGTTGTTCAGTTGAAACAAGGAAGTCTACAAATTTTTGTGCACCTTCAAGGTTCTTAGTGCTTGATGGGATGATCCAAGCTTTACCACCACCGAATGCTGCGTAGTCTTTTCCATTTGGAAGAGTTGGGATAGTAGCAACACCGTAGTTTACTTTAGCATCTTTGAATGCTTGAGCTTTCCAAGGACCATCGATGATAGCAGCTGTTTTACCTTCTTGGAATTGAGTTTGGATTAAGTTTCCAGCAGCTGTACCATCTTGCATACCTTTAGGCCATTTTTCATACCAAGATTTAGCGTAGTTGATACCTGCGATAGCACCTTCGTTTGCAAGACCGATGTCTTTAGGATTTTTACCGTTATCGCCAAATACATAAGCTCCGTTACCAGCAAGAAGTCCGTATGCATAGTAGAAGTTTGTCCAGTCAGCTAGGAAAGCAGAAGTTTTTCCATCTTCTCCAGCGAATGCGTATTTGCTATCTTTAGCAAGTTCTTCTAATTCAGCAAAAGTTTTTGGAGCGTCTTTTACCAAGTCTTTGTTGTAGTACATAACAAGTGACTCGATAACCGCAGGAGCACCGTAAACTTTACCGTCAGCAGCTGTTACAAGAGATTTAGTTTTATCATCTGTTTTAGCGCCATCGCTCAATTTCACTTCTGAAAGTTGTCCGTCAGTACCAAGGCTACCTACACGGTCGTATGGAGCCATCATAACGTCAGCAGCTTGACCTGATTGGTTGTCAAGAGAAAGTTTGTCAAGACCACCAAGTTGGTCACCAGATTTGATGTTAACTTTTGTTCCTGATTCTTTTTCATAAGCCTTAGCAACTGTTTCAGCAAAAGCTTTGTATTGGTCTTCAACGTAAAGAGTGATTTCTTTACCTTCAGATGAACCAGCATCAGCAGCTTTTTCAGCAGGTTTGCTTCCGCAAGCTACCAAAAGCAAGCTAGCGAGTGTAGCAGTTCCAAGCACAGCAGCGCTCTTCATGAATTTAGATGACATAGTGTATTCCTCCTAAAGAATAACAAATTTTATAATGAGGAAACGCAAACGTTTTCCTTTATGGGACTAGTATAGCACAATTGGAAAGCGGTTGCAAGTGTTTTTTGTAAAAATTTTTAAAAAAATTGTAGAAAAAAGTAAACGCTTTATCGTCATATAATAGTAGAAAATCTAAAAATCGCTTTTGTTTTATTTTTTTTAAAAAAGTTGAGAAAACGATTGCCTAATTTACAAATGGAAAGCAGGGAGGATTCTCACTTTATTTTTGCTTAATGAGATAAGTGAAACCCTTATTCCTATTTTGTTTGTTTCCTGAAAGGATATATATACGAGTAAGAAGAAAAAAATTAAAAAAATAATCAAAAAAGTTATTTATAACCGCTTGCATTTATCAAGAAAATGAGCTATACTAGTAATAGCGCAAACGTTTGCGTTCATAAAAATGTAATATCTAACTATAAACACATGAGGTGCTTATTATGAAAAAACGTCAAAGTGGTGTGTTGATGCACATTTCTTCTCTTCCAGGAGCATACGGAATCGGATCATTTGGTAAAAGTGCTTACGACTTCGTTGATTTCTTGGTTCGCACAAAACAACGTTACTGGCAAATCCTTCCACTAGGAACAACTAGTTACGGAGACTCTCCTTACCAATCTTTCTCAGCCTTCGCAGGGAACACTCATTTTATCGATTTAGATATCTTGGTGGAACAAGGCTTGTTGCAAGCAAGTGACCTTGAAGGGGTTGACTTTGGTAGTGATGCGTCTGAAGTTGATTATGCGAAAATCTACTATGCACGTCGTCCTCTTTTAGAAAAAGCGGTAAAACGTTTCTTGGAAGTAGGAGATGTTAAAGATTTTGAGAAATTTGTTCAAGACAACCAATCATGGCTTGAACTCTTTGCAGAGTATATGGCTATCAAAGAGCATTTTGACAATCTTGCTTGGACTGAATGGCCAGATGCAGATGCTCGTGCTCGTAAAGCTTCAGCTCTTGAAAGCTACCGTGAGCAATTGGCAGACAAGTTGGTTTACCACCGTGTGACTCAATACTTCTTCTTCCAACAATGGTTGAAATTGAAAGCTTACGCTAACGACAACCACATCGAAATTGTTGGAGACATGCCAATTTACGTAGCGGAAGATTCAAGCGATATGTGGGCAAATCCACATCTCTTCAAGACAGATGTCAACGGTAAGGCTACTTGCATCGCAGGATGCCCACCAGATGAATTTTCTGCAACTGGTCAGCTTTGGGGTAACCCAATCTATGACTGGGAAGCAATGGACAAAGACGGCTACAAATGGTGGATTGAACGCTTGCGTGAAAGCTTCAAAATCTACGACATCGTTCGTATCGACCACTTCCGCGGTTTCGAATCTTACTGGGAAATCCCTGCTGGTTCTGATACAGCAGCACCTGGTGCGTGGGTCAAAGGTCCTGGCTACAAGCTCTTTGCAGCTGTTAAGGAAGAACTTGGCGAGCTAAACATCATCGCAGAAGACCTTGGTTTCATGACAGACGAAGTGATCGAATTGCGTGAACGTACTGGCTTCCCAGGAATGAAGATTCTTCAATTTGCCTTCAACCCAGAAGACGAAAGCATCGATAGCCCACACTTGGCACCTGCTAACTCAGTAATGTACACAGGAACACACGATAACAATACGGTCCTTGGTTGGTACCGTAACGAGATCGATGATGCGACTCGTGAGTACATGGCTCGCTATACTAACCGTAAAGAATACGAAACAGTGCCACACGCTATGCTTCGTACAGTCTTTTCATCAGTTAGCTTCATGGCAATTGCAACCATGCAAGATTTGCTAGAATTGGATGAGGCAGCTCGTATGAACTTCCCATCTACCCTTGGTGGAAACTGGTCTTGGCGTATGACTGAAGATCAATTGACACCAGCTGTCGAGGAAGGCTTACTTGACTTGACAACAATCTATCGCCGAATCAATGAAAATTTGGTAGAATTAAAGAAATAATACAATATCAGGAGACACCTTAAACATGTTATCACTACAAGAATTTGTACACAATCGTTACAATAAAACCATTGCAGAATGTAGCAATGAAGAGCTTTACCTGGCTCTTCTTAACTACAGCAAGCTTGCAAGTAGCAAAAAACCAGTTAACACTGGTAAGAAAAAAGTTTACTATATCTCAGCTGAGTTCTTGATTGGTAAACTCTTGTCAAACAACTTGATCAACCTTGGTCTTTACGATGATGTAAAAAAAGAACTTGCAGCTGCAGGTAAAGACTTGATCGAAGTTGAAGAAGTTGAATTAGAACCATCTCTTGGTAATGGTGGTTTGGGACGTTTGGCTGCCTGCTTTATCGACTCAATTGCTACTCTTGGTTTGAACGGTGACGGTGTTGGTCTTAACTACCACTTTGGTCTATTCCAACAAGTTCTTAAAAATAACCAACAAGAAACAATTCCAAATGCATGGTTGACAGAGCAAAACTGGTTGGTTCGCTCAAGCCGTAGCTACCAAGTGCCATTTGCTCACTTCACATTGACATCAACTCTTTACGATATCGATGTACCTGGTTACAAGACAGAAACTAAGAACCGCTTGCGTTTGTTTGACTTGGATTCAGTTGATTCTTCAATCATTAAAGACGGTATCAACTTTGATAAGACAGATATCGCTCGCAACTTGACTCTTTTCCTTTACCCAGATGATAGTGACCGTCAAGGTGAATTGCTCCGTATTTTCCAACAATACTTCATGGTTTCAAACGGTGCGCAATTGATCATCGAAGAAGCAATTGAAAAAGGAAGCAACTTGCATGACCTTGCTGACTACGCAGTTGTACAAATCAACGATACTCATCCATCAATGGTTATCCCTGAATTGATCCGTCTTTTGACTGCTCGTGGTATCGATCTTGACGAAGCAATCTCAATCGTTCGTAGTATGACTGCCTACACTAACCACACAATCCTTGCTGAAGCCCTTGAAAAATGGCCTCTTGAATTCTTGCAAGAAGTGGTTCCTCACTTGGTACCAATCATCGAAGAATTGGACCGTCGCGTGAAAGCAGAATACAAAGATCCAGCTGTTCAAATCATCGACGAGAGTGGACGTGTTCACATGGCTCACATGGATATCCACTACGGATACAGCGTTAACGGGGTAGCAGCACTCCACACTGAAATCTTGAAGAACTCTGAGTTGAAAGCCTTCTACGACCTTTACCCAGAAAAATTCAACAACAAAACAAACGGTATTACATTCCGTCGTTGGCTCATGCATGCCAACCCAAGACTATCTCACTACTTGGATGAGATTATTGGAGAAGGTTGGCACCATGAAGCAGATGAGCTTGAAAAACTCTTGTCTTATGAAGATAAAGCAGCTGTCAAAGAAAAATTGGAAAGCATCAAGGCTCACAACAAACGTAAATTGGCACGTCACTTGAAAGAACATCAAGGTGTGGAAATCAATACAAACTCTATCTTTGATATCCAAATCAAACGTCTTCACGAGTACAAACGCCAACAAATGAACGCTTTGTACGTAATCCACAAATACCTTGACATCAAAGCTGGTAACATCCCTGCTCGCCCAATCACAATCTTCTTTGGTGGTAAAGCAGCGCCAGCCTACACAATCGCTCAAGACATCATCCACTTGATCCTTTGCATGTCAGAAGTTATTGCTAACGATCCAGCAGTAGCTCCACACTTGCAAGTAGTTATGGTTGAAAACTACAATGTTACTGCAGCAAGCTTCTTGATCCCAGCATGTGATATCTCAGAACAAATCTCACTTGCTTCTAAAGAAGCTTCAGGTACTGGTAACATGAAATTCATGTTGAACGGAGCTTTGACTCTTGGTACTATGGACGGTGCTAACGTGGAAATCGCTGAGTTGGTTGGTGACGAAAACATCTACATCTTTGGTGAAGATTCAGAAACTGTTATCGACCTTTACGATAAAGCAGCATACAAATCAAGCGAATTCTATGCTCGTGAAGCTATCAAACCATTGGTTGACTTCATCGTTAGCGATGCAGTTCTTGCAGCTGGAAACAAAGAGCGCTTGGAACGTCTTTACAATGAATTGATCAATAAAGACTGGTTCATGACTCTTCTTGACTTGGAAGACTACATCAAGGTTAAAGAACAAATGTTGGCTGACTACGAAGACCGTGACGCATGGTTGGATAAAGTCATTGTTAACATTTCTAAAGCAGGATTCTTCTCATCTGACCGTACAATCGCTCAGTATAACGAAGATATCTGGCACTTAGACTAAGATACAAATTTATACTAATACATCTTGTAAAAAAGCGAGTTTCGGTTGAAATTCGCTTTTTTGAATGCTGTGGATTTGGGTCAATCTTGTCTAAAGATAGGGAAATCATAGATACAGTGAAGGCTTTAAATGCTGGTTTTTACTGTCTTTCATCCTTATGTTTCTTCGTAGTTGAACACCTCATATTTATTGTATTCGCTTATATAAAGTATTATAATATAATTATAAGAAAGAAGGTGTTTTTATGATATATACAAAATTGGTGTTGTTTATTACCTTTCTTGTAATAAGCTTGTTACCTGATAAGATTTTTGGAAAAAATAAAAAAATTTGGAAAATAGTTCTTGCAATATTGATGGCGGCGACAGCATTATCATTTATGTACTAAGTTATTTTAAGAATGTAGGGTTTATTTTGGATTTTATTTATAATTTTGACCTGCCTCTATATAGGTAACCACGATTTGTTTCCTCTCAATCATCAAGAAATCTCTTTTCGTGGTAGTTTATGGGGTTTGGTACTGGCCTTATATCACTTACTGTTTATTTGAATGCTGTGGATTTGGGTCAATCTTGTCTAAAAACAGATAAATCCTAGATACAGTGAAGGTTTAGAAATGCTGGTTTTTACTGTCTTTCATCCTTATGTTTCTTCGTAGTTGAATACCTCATATTTCTTGTATTCGCTCACATAAAGTATTATAATATGATTATAGGAAAGAAGGTGTTCTTATGTGGAAAAAATATTTTTCAAAATATAAATGGACGGATTTATTTTGGATTCTATTTGTTATTTTAACATGCCTCTTGGCGGGTAATAGTAATCTTTACCCCCTTACCCATCAAGAAATCTCTTATCATGGGTGCTTATCGGGAATTACACTTGCCTTATTTCACTTGCTATTTATTGATAAGTTTGTTATTTCGAATCGAAAATAAATGGAGAAGCTAAAAGCTTTAAATGTTTTAGACTTTTGGGATAGATAGTTTAAAAATTGAAATTTAAAACCGCAGATCTTCTTGAAATGCGGTTTTTTGTGTCAATTATAGTACTTTCCCAACCAGAATCTCAGCCTCAATAGTAATCTCTGTCAGTTGGCTCCAGTCAATCTTGCTCTGGTCGATGTGAAAGAGGAGAGGAGTCATACTGAGTAGGGTTTGAAGCTGCTCTGCTATGATAGCTTTGGTCAGAGAGGCTGTTTGGCTAGATAGGATGGTAAAGTGTTCTTGGAAATGATTTTTGATATCTTGATTGGAATAGTCCTTTTTTGTCAGCTGGTCTTGTACCTTCTGACGGATTTCCTTGAGGTGATTTTCAGTTGGAATAACCTTTATCAAGATGCCGTCTTTGGATAAAACGCGACGAAATTCTCCATAGTTGGCAGGTGAGAAGATATCAAGCAGGATATCCATGCTAGCGTCTTTTATGGGGAGACGAGCCAAGTCACCAACGAACCAGTTGACTGCCCAGTTTGGTTCACTCTTGGCAGCGATTTGGACAGAATCTTTGGAGATGTCGAAGGCATAGAAGGTTTTGTCAGAGTGACTTTCTTGGAGTTTGCGAGAGTAAAACCCCTCGCCACAACCGATATCCAATACAGTTTTTGCGGATAGATTCGTTGCTAGTAAGTCCGAGATGGTTTCTAAGATAGCCTGATAAAATCCAGCTTCTAGGATTTGTTGACGGTTTTGAAAATTTTCTTTATCGTAGTTGGCAGATTGCTTGACTTGAGGTGCCAGATTGACATAGCCAAATTTTGCCAGGTCAAAAGAATGACGGTTGCAGCACTTGAGACTAGTCTCTACTAGGGTCAGATTTTCTTGACAGATAGGGCAGGCAAAGGCAGTTACAGAAGCAAAACGCTGGAGTTTGGGTTTGAGATTTGTATTCATAGTTTAAGTCTAGCAAAAAAAGGACTGGATGGCAAATGCCCCCAGTCTTCTTTTTAATATGTAAGAACGAAATATTTCTTCTTACCGCGACGGATAACAGTCAGTTCGTTCTCTAACTTATCAGCGTCACTCAAGACATAGTCAAGGTCTTGGATGCGGTCACCGTTGATGTAGATAGCTCCGTTTTGGACGTCTTCACGGGCTTGGCGTTTTGAGTTAACCACACCAGATGCCACGAGGAGTTCCACAATATTGTGGTTTTCATCTGCTTGAACTTGGTAGTTTGGTACTCCACGAAGTCCTTGTTTGAGCTCTTTAACAGAAAGGTTTTTGATGTTTCCTGCAAAGAGTTGCTCAGTGATGTTGAGGGCTTCTTTGTAAGCTTCTTCGCCGTGAACGAGTGTAACGACTTCACGAGCCAAGACTTTTTGCGCTAAGCGTTCGTGTGGAGCTGCTTCAAACTGTTTGCGGATATCTTCAATCTCATCAAGTGACAAGAAAGTAAAGATTTTCAAGAAGCGAACAGCGTCAGCGTCCATAACGTTCATCCAGAATTGGTACATTTCGTATGGAGAAGTCTTTTCAGGATTGAGCCATACGGCATTTCCTTCTGATTTACCAAATTTTTTACCAGTTGCATCTGTGATCAATGGAACAGTGATAACGTGGCCTGTCTTGTCAGCCTTACGACGAAGCAATTCAGTACCAGCTGTCATATTTCCCCACTGGTCAGAACCACCGATTTGAAGCGTTACGTTGTGGTCTTGGTTAAGGACGAAGAAGTCGTAACCTTGCATGATTTGGTAGGCAAACTCAGTGTATGAAATTCCTGTTTCAATCCGTTTTTTCACAGACTCCTTGCTCATCATGTAGTTGACAGTGAAGTATTTTCCGATATCACGGAGGAAGTCAATGAAGCTGATGCTGCCAAACCAGTCGTAGTTGTTGACCATGACAGCCCTGTTTTCGCCATTTTCAAAATCAAGAAAACGAGAAAGTTGTCCTTGGATAGACTTGACCCAGCCATCTACTGTGTCTTTTGTTTGGAGACTACGTTCAGCATCTTTGAAGGACGGATCTCCGATGAGACCTGTAGCACCGCCAACGAGCGCATAAGGTTTGTGACCTGCTAGCTGCAAGCGACGACTTGTCAAGATTGCGACAAGGTGACCTAGGTGAAGGCTGTCAGCAGTTGGATCGTAGCCAGTATAATAAGAAACTTGACCTTCTTCTAGGGCTTTACGCAAAGCTTCTTCATCAGTCGTTTGAAAAATCAAACCACGCTCTTTTAGCTCATCAAAAATGTGCATGTGTCTTTTCTCCTTTATAAAATATTGTTTCTACCTATTGTATCACAAACTTGGGCAATAGCCTAGTAGAATAGGGAAGAAAGTGGCTATTTTATTGAAAGTTTCCCTTTTATGGTATAATAGATAGAGTGAGGAAATCCATGCAAAATCAATTAAATGAATTAAAACGAAAAATGCTGGAATTTTTCCAGCTAGTAAAATCAAAAATAAATCATAAAAAACCAGAGAAAGTCTCAGAAGAGAAGCAGTCGGATGGGACAGGTGGGAAAGTCCTGGCTATCCTAGGTAGCATTTTAGTTGCTATTAAGGGCATTCTGAATACTCTCTTTATTCTAGGCTTTATCGGTGGGCTTTTTGGTGCTGGTGTAGCTCTTGGTTATGGAGTTGCTTTGTTTGATAAAGCTAAGATTCCCCAAGCGGAGGACTTGGTCAAGCAGGTTAAAAATGTTTCTTCCATCTCAGAAATTGTTTATGCAGATGGGAGTGTTATTGCTTCTATCGAGAGTGACCTACTGCGAACTTCTGTTTCATCTGAGGAAATATCGGACAATCTCAAAAAGGCTATCGTAGCAACTGAGGACGAACATTTTCTTGAACATAACGGGGTTGTGCCAAAAGCTGTGATTCGGGCGACATTGGGAACCTTTGCAGGTTTGGGCTCATCTAGCGGGGGCTCGACCTTGACCCAACAGTTAATCAAACAACAAGTGGTTGGAGATGCTCCGACTTTGGCTCGTAAGGCTACAGAAATTGTTGATGCCCTTGCCTTGGAACGCAGTATGAGTAAGGATGAAATCTTGACGACTTATCTCAATGTTGCTCCCTTTGGTCGGAATCATAAAGGGCAGAATATTGCAGGTGCCCAGCAAGCTGCTGAAGGGATTTTCGGTATCGATGCCAACAGGCTGAGTATTCCCCAAGCTGCCTTCCTAGCAGGTTTGCCACAGAGTCCGATTACTTATTCTCCTTATGAAAATACTGGAGAGTTAAAGAGTGATGAAGACTTAGAACTTGGTTTGAAGCGGGCCAAGGATGTTCTCTACAACATGTACCGTACGGGTGCTCTGACTCAGGAAGAATACGACCAGTACAAGGATTATAATCTCAAACAAGACTTCTTGCCATCAGGAACTGTCAATGCTGTTTCGAGAGATTATCTCTACTTTACAGCTATGGCTGAAGCGACAGACCGTATGTATGATTATTTAGTTCGACAGGACAATGTTTCGAGCCAAGAGTTGAAAAATGAAGCGATTCGAAAGGCTTATCATGAGAGAGCTGAGCAGGAACTAAGTAATGGCGGCTACAAAATCACTACAACGATCAATAAAAAAATCCATGCGGCCATGCAAAATGCAGTTGCGAACTATGGTTATTTGGTAGATGATTCGACTGGGCAGCCTGAAGTAGGGAATGTTTTGATGGACAATAAAACGGGGGCTGTTCTAGGCTTTGTTGGTGGTCGTAATTACCAGACTAACCAAAACAATCACGCCTTTGACACCAAGCGTTCGCCAGCCTCTACAACCAAGCCTTTGCTGGCCTACGGAATTGCCATTGACCAAGGTTTGATGGGAAGTGCTAGCATATTGTCAAATTATCCTACAAATTTTGCCAATGGTAGTCCGATTGTGCATGGTAGTAGTAAAGGCACAGATATGGTCAATTTGGGTGATGCTTTAAACTATTCATGGAATATTCCAGCCTATTGGACCTATCGCATGCTTCGTGAAAAAGGTGTCGATGTTAAGAGCTATATGGAAAAAATGGGTTACGAAATTCCAGAGTACGGTATCGAAAGTCTACCTATGGGTGGTGGTATTGAAGTTACAGTTGCCCAGCATACCAATGGTTATCAAACACTTGCTAATAACGGTGTCTATCATCAGAAACATGTGATTTCTAAGATTGAATCATCTGATGGTAGAGTAATCTATGAATTCCAAGACAAACCAGTTCAAGTGTACTCGAAGGCAACAGCAACGATTATGCAGAGTTTGCTTCGTGAGGTGATTTCATCTCGGATCACTTCAAGTTTCCAAACGGATTTGGCTTCTATCAATTCAAGCTTAGCTCGTGCAGACTGGATTGGTAAGACTGGTACAACCAATGAAGATGAAAATATGTGGCTCATGCTTTCGACACCAAGATTGACTCTAGGTGGTTGGCTAGGGCATGATGATAACCGCCCAATGGCTAAGGGGGCTGGGCATTATCGAAATGCCAAATATATGGCTTACTTGATCAATGCTATCCAACAGGCTGAGCCTGGTGTTTGGGGCAATGAACGCTTTAATCTTGATTCTAGTGTGACCCAGTCTCAGGTCCTCAGATCTACAGGGCAGAAGCCTGGCAAAGTATCTGTTAATGGAAGAACAGTGGATCTTTCAGGTTCTACTGTAACGAGCTATTGGGCTACCAAGGCGGGAGCTCCAACGACAAGCTATCACTTTGCTATTGGAGGAAGTGAAGCAGATTACCAAAATGCTTGGTCAAGTATTATTGGTAGTTTCTCATCTACACCAAGCTCAAGTAATAGCTCTAGCAGTACATCAAGTTCATCATCTACACAATCAAATAGCAGAAGATAGAGCTATAAAATAAAAATCTTAAATAACGGTCTTGAATCTCGTTAAGTGAGAAGCAAGGCCGTTATTGTGCTCTTAAAGACAAACGATATTATAAAAATTGTTAGTAAAATGTCTAATATATATTGCAACTTAGATAATATTGCAGAGATTATTCGTGATTTTAGAATAGAAATTTACTGAAAGTGCAATTGTTTTGGATGTCCTAGTGTTTCAATGATATAG
Source organism: Streptococcus gwangjuense (assembly GCF_003627155.1). Taxonomy (NCBI): domain Bacteria; kingdom Bacillati; phylum Bacillota; class Bacilli; order Lactobacillales; family Streptococcaceae; genus Streptococcus; species Streptococcus gwangjuensis. Next base: position 1,653,110 of record NZ_CP032621.1, on the reverse strand, counting down.
AAGAATATTCTCCATCTATCAGTAATATCATTTTTGTTTAGTCGTTTGATGTTAATCGAAAGTTCTTAAGGAGTAGTGAAGTTTCTCTTTGTTAAGGATGAAAGCAGACTAGCTTCTGCTTTTTTATCTATATTGCTTTACTGGTAAATAAAATAGTTAAAAAAATCACAAAAATACTTGAAGAAACAAATGAAAAGGCTTACAATTATATTATAAACAGTACAAATAAAAAAAGGAGGAGTGCTTTATGAAAGCCTATACTTATGTTAAACCAGGACTTGCTTCTTTTGTTGACGTTGCCAAACCAGTTATTCGCAAGCCAACAGATGCTATTGTGCGTATCGTAAAAACTACTATTTGTGGAACAGACCTCCATATTATCAAAGGGGATGTTCCCGCTTGCCAAAGTGGTACCATTCTTGGTCACGAAGGGATTGGGATTGTTGAAGAAGTTGGAGAAGGAGTTTCGAATTTCAAAAAAGGCGACAAGGTCTTGATTTCTTGTGTTTGTGCCTGTGGTAAATGCTACTACTGTAAAAAAGGAATTTATGCCCACTGTGAAGACGAAGGGGGCTGGATTTTCGGTCACTTGATTGACGGTATGCAGGCTGAGTATTTACGTGTCCCTCATGCAGATAACACTCTTTACCATACTCCAGAAGACTTGTCAGATGAAGCTTTAGTTATGCTATCAGACATTCTACCTACTGGATATGAAATTGGTGTCTTGAAAGGGAAAGTAGAACCTGGTTGCAGCGTAGCCATTATTGGTTCAGGTCCAGTTGGTTTAGCAGCTCTCTTAACAGCTCAGTTCTATTCACCAGCCAAATTGATTATGGTAGACTTAGACGATAACCGTTTGGAAACTGCCCTATCATTTGGTGCGACTCATAAGGTTAATTCTTCAAACCCTGAAAAAGCCATTAAAGAAATTTATGATTTGACAGATGGCCGTGGTGTAGATGTCGCTATTGAAGCTGTTGGTATTCCTGCAACATTTGATTTCTGTCAAAAGATTATCGGTATAAACGGAACAGTTGCCAACTGTGGTGTGCATGGTAAACCAGTCGAATTCGATTTGGACAAACTTTGGATTCGCAACATCAATGTAACAACTGGTTTGGTATCTACAAATACCACTCCACAATTGTTGAAAGCACTTGAAAGTCATAAGATTGAGCCAGAAAAATTGGTAACTCACTATTTCAAACTAAGTGAAATTGAAAAAGCCTATGAAGTTTTCAGTAAAGCAGCAGACCACCATGCAATTAAGGTCATCATCGAAAACGATATTTCAGAAGCTTAAGTAGTAAAAACATTTTGGAACACAAGCAAATAGAAATTCAGTCATTCATCAGATGGCTGGATTTTTTATCAAAAAATTAAGAAATGAGCATATTTCTTTCCTTGTTTAATGGAATTAGTTATAATATACGATACAAAGGAAATGAATGAATATGTATCGTGTTATAGAAATGTATGGAGATTTTGAACCTTGGTGGTTCTTAGAAGGTTGGGAAGAAGATATTGTAGCTAGTAAGAAATTTGACCAGTATTATGATGCTCTCAAATACTACAAAACTTGCTGGTTTAGATTGGAACAAGAATCCCCTCTTTATAAAAGTAGAAGTGACTTGATGACTATTTTCTGGGATCCAGAAGACCAACGCTGGTGTGATGAATGTGATGACTATTTACAACAATACCATTCTTTGGCTCTTTTGCAGGATGAGCAGGTTATCCCAGATGAAAAATTACGTCCAGGCTATGAAAAACAAACAGGTAAGGAAAGGCACCGTTCTTGCCGTATGAAATTAAGATAGAGAAAAAGTAACTTTTTGGAGTTGCTTTTTTTATTTTTCCAAATCTTTGCGAATAGTATAGGTGAGGAGGTAAGTATGGTTCAAGAAATTGCACAAGAAATCATTCGTTCAGCTCGGAAAAAAGGGGCGCAAGATATTTATTTTGTCCCTAAGTTAGACGCTTATGAGCTTCATATGAGGGTAGGAGACGAGCGATGTAAAATTGGTTGCTATGATTTTGAAAAGTTTGCGGCCGTTATTAGTCACTTTAAGTTTGTGGCGGGTATGAATGTGGGAGAAAAGCGACGTAGTCAACTTGGTTCCTGTGATTATGAATATGACCAGAAGATGGCGTCCCTACGTTTATCTACAGTAGGCGATTATAGAGGGCATGAGAGTTTAGTTATTCGCTTGCTGCATGATGAGAAACAGGACTTGCATTTTTGGTTTCAGGATATTGATGAATTGGGCAAGCAGTACAGGCAACGTGGTCTCTATCTCTTTGCTGGTCCAGTCGGAAGTGGCAAGACAACCCTGATGCATGAATTGGCCAAGTCTCTCTTTAAAGGACAGCAAGTCATGTCCATCGAAGATCCTGTAGAAATCAAGCAGGACGACATGCTCCAATTACAGTTGAATGAAGCGATCGGACTAACCTATGAAAATCTCATCAAACTTTCCCTACGTCATCGACCAGATCTCTTGATTATCGGAGAAATTCGAGACAGCGAAACGGCGCGTGCAGTGATCAGAGCCAGTTTGACAGGGGCGACAGTCTTTTCAACCATTCATGCCAAGAGTATCCGAGGTGTTTATGAGCGCTTGCTGGAGTTGGGTGTGAGTGAGGAGGAATTAGCAGTCGTTCTGCAAGGAGTCTGCTACCAGAGATTAATCGGGGGAGGAGGAATCGTTGACTTTGCAAGCAAAGACTATCAAGACCACCAGCCAACTAGCTGGAATGAACAGATTGACCAGCTTCTTAAAGATGGATATATCACAAGTCTTCAGGCTGAAACGGAAAAAATTAGCTACAGCTAAACAAAAAAATATCATCACCCTATTTAACAATCTCTTTTCCAGTGGTTTTCATCTGGTGGAGACCATTTCCTTTTTAGATAGGAGTGCCTTGTTGGACAAGCAGTGCGTGGCCAAGATGCGCACGGGCTTGTCTCAGGGGAAATCATTCTCAGAAATGATGGAAGGTTTGGGATTTTCAAGTGCCATTGTCACTCAGTTATCCCTAGCGGAAGTCCATGGAAATCTCCACCTGAGTTTGGGAAAGATAGAAGAATATCTAGACAATCTGGCCAAAGTCAAGAAAAAATTAATTGAAGTAGCGACCTATCCCTTGATTTTGCTGGGTTTTCTTCTCTTAATTATGCTGGGGCTACGTAATTACCTACTACCACAACTGGATAGTAGCAATATTGCCACTCAAATTATCGGTAATCTGCCACAAATCTTTCTGGGTATGGTAGGGTTTGTTTCCGTGCTTGCCCTTTTAGCATTAACTTTCTATAAAAGAAGTTCTAAGATGCGCGTCTTTTCTATCTTAGCACGCCTTCCCTTTCTTGGAATTTTTGTGCAGACCTATTTGACAGCCTATTATGCGCGTGAATGGGGGAATATGATTTCGCAGGGAATGGAATTGACGCAGATTTTTCAAATCATGCAAGAACAAGGTTCCCAGCTCTTTAAAGAAATCGGTCAAGACTTAGCTCAATCCCTACAAAATGGTCAGGAATTTTCTCAAACGATAGGAACCTATCCTTTCTTTAAAAAGGAGTTGAGTCTCATTATCGAGTATGGGGAAGTTAAGTCCAAGCTGGGGAGTGAGTTGGAAATCTATGCTGAAAAAACTTGGGAAGCCTTTTTTACCCGAGTTAACCGCACCATGAATTTGGTGCAGCCACTGGTTTTTATCTTTGTGGCACTGATTATCGTTTTACTTTATGCGGCAATGCTCATGCCCATGTATCAAAATATGGAGGTAAATTTTTAACATGAAAAAAATGATGACATTCTTGAAAAAAGCTAAGGTTAAAGCTTTTACACTTGTGGAGATGTTGGTGGTCTTGCTCATCATCAGCGTGCTTCTATTACTTTTTGTACCTAATCTGACCAAGCAAAAAGAAGCAGTTAATGACAAAGGAAAAGCTGCTGTTGTTAAGGTGGTGGAAAGCCAGGCAGAACTTTATAGCTTGGATAAAAATGAAGATGCTAGCCTAAGCAAGTTACAAGCAGACGGGCGTATTACTCCTGAACAGGCTAAAGCCTATAATGAATACTATACTAAAAACGGAGGAGCAAATCGTAAAGTCAATGATTAAGGCCTTTACCATGTTTGAAAGTCTCTTGGTTTTGGGACTTGTGAGTATCCTTGCCTTAGGCTTGTCCGGTTCTGTCCAGTCCACTTTTGCGGCGGTAGAGGAGCAGATTTTCTTTATGGAGTTTGAAGAACTTTATCGGGAAACTCAAAAACGCAGTGTAGCTAGTCAGCAAAAGACAAGTTTGAGCATAGACGGACAGACCATTAGTAATGGCAGTCAAAAGTTGACAGTTCCTAAAGGAATTCAGGCACCATCGGGCCAAAGTATTACATTTGACCGAGTTGGAGGCAATTCGTCCCTGGCTAAGGTTGAATTTCAGACCAGTAAAGGAGCGATTCGTTATCAATTATATCTAGGAAATGGAAAAATTAAACGCATTAAGGAAACAAAAAATTAGGGCAGTGATTTTACTGGAAGCAGTGGTTGCTTTAGCTATCTTTGCTAGTATTACGACCCTACTTTTGGGACAAATTCAGAAAAATAGGCAAGAAGAAGCAAAAATCTTGCAAAAGGAAGAAGTCTTGAGGGTAGCTAAGATGGCCTTGCAGACAGGTCAAAATCAGGTAAAGATAAACGGAGCTGAGATTCAGGTGTTTTCTAGTGAAAAGGGATTGGAGGTCTACCATGGTTCAGAACAGTTGTTGGCAATCAAAGAGCCATAAGGTTAAGGCTTTCACCTTGTTGGAATCTCTGATTGCTCTCATTGTCATCAGTGGGAGTTTACTTCTCTTTCAAGCCATGAGTCAGCTCCTTATTTCAGAAGTTCGCTACCAGCAGCAAAGCGAGCAAAAGGAGTGGCTCTTGTTTGTGGACCAGCTGGAGGCAGAATTAGATCGTTCGCAGTTCGAAAAAGTGGAGGGCAATCGCCTCTATATGAAGCAGGATGGCAAGGATATCGCTATAGGTAAGTCTAAATCGGATGATTTTCGGAAAACCGATGCCAGTGGACGGGGTTATCAGCCTATGGTTTATGGACTCAAATCTGCGCAGATTACAGAGGACAATCAACTGGTTCGTTTTCGTTTCCAGTTCCAAAAAGGCTTAGAAAGGGAGTTCATCTATCGTGTGGAAAAAGAAAAAAGTTAAGGCTGGTGTTCTCCTCTATGCAGTCACCATGGCAGCTATCTTTAGTCTTTTGTTACAATTTTACTTGAACCGACAAGTCGCCCACCATCGAGACTATGCTTTAAATAAAGAAAAATTGGTCGCTTTTGCTATGGCTAAGCGAACCAAAGATAAGGTTGAGCAAGAAAGTGGGGAACAGGCCTTTAATCTGGGTCAGGTGAGCTATCAAAATAAGAAAACAAGCTTAGTGACGACGGTTCGTTCGTCTAAGAGTCAATATGAATTCATCTTTCCTTCCGTCAAAATAAAAGAAGAGAAAAGAGATAAAAAGGAAGAGGTAGCGACCGATTCAAGCGAAAAAGTGGAGAAGAAAAAATCAGAAAAGAAAGAGAACTCCTAGCCAACCAAGCTACTTTGTGCTAAACTAAAAATATGAAACATGATTTTAACCACAAAGCAGAAACTTTTGATTCCCCTAAAAATATCTTCCTTGCAAACTTGGTTTGTCAAGCAGTCGAGAAACAGATTGATCTTCTATCAGACAAAGAAATTTTGGATTTCGGTGGAGGGACGGTTCTATTAGCCTTGCCCCTAGCCAAGCAGGCTAAATCAGTCACTCTTATAGACATTTCTGAGAAAATGCTGGAGCAAGCTCGCTTGAAAGCGGAGCAGCAAGAAATTAAGAATATCCAGTTTTTGGAGCAAGATTTACTGGCAAATCCCTTGGAGCAAGAATTTGAACTCATTGTTGTTTGTCGGGTTCTTCACCATATGCCTGATTTGGATGCGGCTCTCTCACTGTTTCATCAACATTTGAAGGAAGATGGACAACTCCTACTTGCTGATTTTACCAAGACAGAGGCTAACCATCATGGATTTGAATTGGTTGAACTGGAAAACAAGCTAATTCAGCACGGTTTTTCATCTGTGCATAGTCAGATTCTCTATAGCGCTGAAGACCTGTTTCAAGGAAATTACTCAGAGCTCTTTTTAACAGTATCCCAAAAATCATTCGCCTAGTCAGGGAGTGATTTTTCTATAAGGATGGAAAAAAGAAGGGAATTTTGATAAGATAGGAATATGGATTTTGAAAAAATTGAACAAGCTTATACGTATTTACTAGAGAATGTCCAAGTCATCCAAAGTGATTTGGCGACCAACTTTTATGACGCCCTGGTGGAGCAAAACAGCATTTATCTGGATGGTGAAACTGAGTTAGAGCAGGTCAAGGAGAACAATCAGGCCCTTAAACGTTTAGCGCTTCGCAAAGAAGAATGGCTCAAGACCTACCAGTTTCTCTTGATGAAGGCTGGGCAGACAGAGCCCCTACAGGCCAATCACCAGTTTACGCCAGATGCCATTGCTTTACTTTTGGTGTTTATTGTGGAAGAGTTGTTTAAAGAGGAGGAAATTACTATCCTCGAAATGGGTTCCGGGATGGGGATTCTGGGCGCTACTTTCTTGACCTCGCTTGATAAAAAGGTGGATTATTTGGGAATGGAAGTGGATGATTTGCTGATTGATTTGGCAGCAAGCATGGCAGATGTGATTGGTTTGCAGGCTGGCTTTGTCCAAGGAGATGCCGTTCGTCCACAAATGCTCAAAGAAAGCGATGTGGTCATCAGCGACTTGCCTGTCGGCTATTATCCTGATGATGACGTTGCGTCGCGCCATCAAGTTGCTTCTAGTCAAGAACATACTTACGCCCATCACTTGCTCATAGAACAAGGACTTAAGTACCTCAAGTCAGATGGATACGCTATTTTTCTCGCTCCGAGTGATTTGTTGACCAGTCCTCAGAGTGATTTGTTGAAAGGGTGGTTGAAAGAGGAAGCGAGTCTGGTTACCATGATCAGTCTGCCTGAAAATCTCTTTGCTAATGCTAAACAATCTAAGACTATTTTTATCCTACAGAAGAAAAATGAGATAGCAGTAGAACCTTTTGTTTATCCACTTGCTAGCTTGCAAGATGCAAGTGTTTTAATGAAATTTAAAGAAAATTTTCAAAAATGGACTCAAGGTACTGAAATATAAAATAGATTTTGTTATAATAGATGAAAACGCTTAAAAAGGGGTATCATGTTATGACAAAAACAATTGCAATCAATGCGGGAAGTTCAAGTTTGAAATGGCAATTATACTTAATGCCAGAAGAAAAAGTATTAGCGAAAGGTTTGATTGAACGTATCGGTTTGAAAGATTCAATTTCAACTGTAAAATTTGATGGCCGTTCTGAACAACAAATTTTGGATATCGAAAATCATACACAAGCTGTTAAAATTTTATTGGATGACTTGATTCGTTTCGATATTATCAAGGCTTATGACGAGATTACAGGTGTTGGACACCGTGTTGTCGCCGGTGGAGAATATTTCAAAGAATCAACAGTCGTTGAGGGAGATGTTTTAGAAAAAGTTGAAGAATTGAGATTGTTGGCTCCTCTCCACAATCCAGCCAATGCAGCCGGTGTTCGTGCCTTCAAGGAATTGTTGCCAGACATTACGAGTGTAGTTGTTTTTGATACTTCATTCCACACAAGTATGCCAGAGAAAGCTTATCGTTACCCTCTACCAACAAAATATTACACAGAAAACAAGGTTCGTAAATATGGTGCCCACGGTACAAGTCACCAGTTTGTAGCAGGAGAAGCTGCAAAACTCTTGGGACGTCCATTAGAAGACTTGAAATTGATTACTTGCCATATCGGTAATGGTGCTTCTATTACAGCAGTTAAGGGCGGTCAATCTGTTGATACTTCAATGGGATTCACTCCACTTGGTGGTGTGATGATGGGAACACGTACAGGAGATATTGACCCAGCTATCATTCCTTACTTAATGCAATATACAGAGGACTTTAATACTCCTGAAGACATTAGTCACGTTCTTAATCGTGAATCAGGACTAATGGGGGTTTCAGGTAAATCTAGTGATATGCGTGATGTGATTGCTGCTATGGAAGAAGGGGATCACGATGCCACTTTAGCCTATGAGATGTATGTTGATCGCATTCAAAAACATATCGGTCAATACCTTGCAGTCTTAAATGGAGCAGATGCTATTATCTTTACTGCAGGTATCGGTGAAAATGCTGCAAACGTACGTGAAGATGTTATTTCAGGTATCTCTTGGTTTGGCTGTGATGTTGACCCAGAGAAGAATGTCTTTGGTGTGACAGGAGATATCTCAACAGAGGCAGCGAAAATCCGTGTTTTGGTTATTCCAACTGATGAAGAATTAGTCATTGCCCGTGACGTTGAACGCTTGAAAAAATAAGTAAAACTAGAAAAATATTCAGTACAAGGAGTTGGGAAAGAGATTTTTCCAGCTTCTTTTTCTGATGGAAATGTCCAAAACCTTGCTATGATTGGCTTTTTTGAAAAATATGGTATAATAGTAGTAATTTAATAGATGGAGTTGAGTTTTGAAGAAAAACTTTCGTGTAAAAAGAGAGAAAGATTTTAAGGCGATTTTCAAGGAGGGGACAAGTTTTGCCAATCGCAAATTTGTTGTCTACCAACTAGAAAACCAGAAAAACCATTTTCGAGTAGGTCTATCAGTTAGCAAAAAACTGGGGAATGCCGTCACTAGAAATCAAATTAAGCGACGGATTCGGCATATTATCCAGAATGCAAAAGGGAGTCTGGTAGAAGATGTCGACTTTGTTGTCATTGCTCGAAAAGGAGTCGAAACCTTGGAATACGCAGAGATGGAGAAAAATCTACTCCACGTATTAAAATTATCAAAGATTTATCAGGAAGGAAATGGGAGTGAAAAAGAAACTACAGTTGACTAGTTTGCTAGGACTGTCTCTATTGATCATGACAGCTTGTGCGACAAATGGGACAACTAGCGATATTACAGCCGAATCGGCTGATTTTTGGAGTAAATTTGTTTACTTCTTTGCGGAAATCATTCGCTTTTTATCGTTTGATATCAGTATCGGAGTAGGGATTATTCTCTTTACGATCTTGATTCGTACAGTCCTCTTGCCAGTTTTCCAAGTGCAAATGGTGGCATCCAGAAAAATGCAGGAAGCTCAACCTCGCATTAAGGCGCTTCGAGAACAATATCCAGGTCGAGATATGGAAAGCAGAACCAAGCTAGAGCAAGAAATGCGTAAAGTCTTTAAAGAAATGGGTGTCAGACAGTCAGATTCTCTTTGGCCGATTTTGATTCAGATGCCGGTTATCTTGGCTTTGTTCCAAGCTCTATCAAGAGTTGACTTTTTAAAGACAGGTCATTTCTTATGGATTAACCTTGGTGGTGTGGATACAACCCTTGTTCTTCCTGTTTTAGCAGCTGTATTCACCTTTTTAAGTACTTGGCTGTCTAATAAAGCCTTGTCTGAGCGTAATGGCGCTACGACTGCGATGATGTATGGTATTCCGGTCTTGATCTTTATCTTTGCAGTTTATGCGCCAGGTGGAGTCGCCCTCTACTGGACAGTGTCCAATGCTTATCAAGTCTTGCAAACCTATTTCTTGAACAATCCATTCAAGATTATTGCAGAGCGCGAGGCGGTAGCTCAGGCACAGAAAGATTTGGAAAATAGAAAAAGAAAAGCCAAGAAAAAGGCTCAGAAAACGAAATAATAAGGAGGAATCTGGTAATGGGAGTATTTACAGGTTCAACTGTTGAAGAAGCAATCCAGAAAGGATTGAAAGAATTAGATATTCCAAGAATGAAGGCTCATATCAAAGTCATTTCTCGCGAGAAAAAAGGATTTCTTGGTTTATTTGGTAAAAAACCAGCTCAAGTTGACATTGAAGCTATTAGTGAGACAACTGTCATTAAAGCAAATCAACAAGCTATTAAGGGTGTTCCTAAAGAAATCAATGAACAAAATGAACCGGTCAAAACGGTCAGTGAAGCAACCGTTGATTTGGGTCATGTTGTAGAAGCAATTAAAAAGATTGAAGAAGAAGGCCAAGGGGTTTCTGATGAAGTCAAGGCTGAAATCTTGAAAAATGAAAAACATGCTAGCACCATCTTAGAAGAAACTGGGCACATTGAGATTTTAAATGAATTACAGCTTGAAGAAGCTGGTTTCGGAGAAGAAGTAGAAACTCCTATTGTCGAGACTCAAGCTGAACGAACTGAAAGTCAAGAATTAGAAGATTTGGGCTTAAAGGTGGAACCGAGCTTTGATATTGAACAAGTAGCTACGGAAGTAACGACTTATGTTCAAACTATTATTGATGATATGGACGTTGAGGCGACGATTTCGAATGATTATAATCGTCGTAGCATCAATCTGCAAATTGATACCAACGAACCAGGTCGTATTATCGGTTACCATGGCAAAGTTTTAAAGGCCTTGCAACTATTGGCTCAAAATTATCTTTATAACCGCTATTCAAGAACCTTCTATATCACAATCAATGTTAATGATTATGTTGAACACCGTGCAGAAGTCTTGCAGACCTATGCGCAAAAATTGGCGGCTCGTGTTTTAGAAGAAGGCCGTAGTCATCAGACAGATCCCATGTCAAATAGTGAACGCAAGATTATCCATCGTATTATTTCACGCATGGATGGCGTGACTAGTTACTCTGAGGGTGATGAGCCAAATCGCTATGTCGTTGTAGATACAGAATAAACAAAATCAGGGTTATCCTGATTTTTTGCTAGCTGGAGGAGATTAAATTAATGTTGAATAAGATAAGAGACTATCTAGACTTTGCTGGTTTGCAGTACCGTAATCCTGATAAAGCGGGAGTAGAGCGAGAGAAAATGTTGGCATTTCGCCACAAAGGTCAAGAGGCCAGAAAGGCTTTTACAGAACTGGCTAAAGCCTTTCAAGCGAGCCATCCAGAATGGTAACTTCAACAGACTAGCCAGTGGATGAACCAAGCGCAGCGCTTGCGACCGCACTTCTGGGCTTATCTACAGCGTGAGGGGAGAGTGACAGAACCTATGTTGGCTCTTCGTTTGTATGGAGTACCCTCTGATTTTGGTGTTTCCTTAGAAGTCAGTTTCATCGAGCGCAAGAAAGATGAGCAAACTCTAGGCAAGCAGGCCAAAGTTTTAGAAATTCCAACCGTTGAAGGGATTTATTATCTAGCCTACTCTGATGGCCAAAGTCAACGGTGGGAGGCGAACGAAGAAAATCGTCAAGTCTTAGTCGAGAAGGTAGGCAGTCAAGAAATCCGAAAAGTGTTAGTTAAATCAGATGTTTCTATCATAGAAAATCAATCATTAGAAGTGATTTTAGAAAAATTAGAAGATGCTTATGAACGCTTACTTCCCTACTATCAGGCGACAAGAGAGTAGAAAATAGGAGACTTATCTAGCGTCGAATTGTTTAATTGCTATTCTATGTATTTTTTCATATAATAGTAAAATAGAATGTGTGATTCAGTAATCACCTCAAATAGAAAGGAAATTCTATGTCAAATCTATCTGTTAATGCAATTCGTTTCCTAGGTATTGACGCCATTAATAAAGCCAACTCAGGTCACCCAGGTGTGGTTATGGGAGCGGCTCCAATGGCTTACAGCCTCTTTACAAAACAACTTCGTATCAATCCAGCTCAACCAAACTGGATTAACCGCGACCGCTTTATTCTTTCAGCTGGTCATGGTTCAATGCTTCTTTATGCCCTTCTTCACCTTTCTGGTTTTGAAGATGTCAGCATGGATGAAATCAAGAACTTCCGTCAATGGGGTTCAAAAACACCAGGTCACCCAGAATTTGGCCATACAGCAGGGATTGATGCTACGACAGGTCCTCTAGGACAAGGAATCTCAACTGCCACTGGTTTTGCCCAAGCAGAGCGTTTCTTGGCAGCCAAATATAATCGTGAAGGCTACAATATCTTTGACCACTATACTTACGTTATCTGTGGAGACGGAGACTTGATGGAAGGTGTCTCAAGTGAGGCGGCTTCATACGCAGGTTTGCAAAAACTAGATAAGTTGGTTGTCCTTTATGATTCAAATGACATCAACTTGGATGGTGAGACAAAGGATTCCTTTACAGAAAGTGTTCGTGACCGTTACAATGCTTACGGTTGGCATACAGCCTTGGTTGAAGATGGAACAGACTTGGAAGCTATCCATGCTGCTATCGAAACAGCTAAAGCTTCAGGTAAACCATCTTTGATTGAAGTGAAGACTGTCATTGGATATGGTTCTCCAAACAAACAAGGAACTAATGCTGTACACGGTGCCCCTCTTGGAGCAGATGAAACTGCAGCAACTCGTCAGGCTCTTGGTTGGGACTATGAACCATTTGAAATTCCAGAACAAGTTTACGCTGATTTCAAAGAAAATGTTGCAGACCGTGGTGCATCAGCTTATCAAGCTTGGGCAAAATTAGTTGCTGATTATAAAGAAGCTCACCCAGAACTAGCTGCAGAAGTAGAGGCCATCATCGATGGACGTGATCCAGTTGAAGTGACTCCAGCAGACTTCCCAGCTTTAGAAAATGGTTTCTCTCAAGCAACTCGTAATTCAAGCCAAGATGCCTTGAATGTTGTGGCGGCTAAGTTACCAACCTTCCTAGGTGGATCAGCTGACCTTGCTCACTCAAACATGACTTATATCAAGACTGACGGACTTCAAGACGATTCCAACCGCTTGAACCGCAACATTCAGTTTGGTGTTCGTGAATTTGCCATGGGAACAATCTTGAACGGGATGGCCCTTCACGGTGGACTTCGAGTATACGGTGGAACTTTCTTCGTCTTCTCTGACTATGTGAAGGCGGCTGTCCGCTTGTCAGCTTTGCAAGGTCTTCCTGTGACTTATGTTTTTACCCACGATTCAATCGCGGTTGGGGAAGACGGTCCAACGCACGAACCAGTTGAGCATTTAGCAGGTCTTCGTGCTATGCCAAATCTAAATGTTTTCCGTCCAGCAGATGCGCGTGAAACGCAAGCAGCTTGGTACCTTGCAGTGACAAGTGAGAAAACACCAACTGCCCTTGTCTTGACCCGTCAAAACTTGACTGTCGAAGAGGGAACAGACTTCGACAAGGTTGCAAAAGGTGCCTATGTTGTCTATGAAAATGCAGCAGACTTTGATACCATCTTGATTGCGACAGGTTCAGAGGTCAATCTTGCTGTCTCAGCTGCTAAAGAATTGGCTAGTCAAGGTGCAAAAGTCCGCGTAGTCAGCATGCCATCTACAGATGTCTTTGATAAACAAGATGCAGCTTACAAGGAAGAAATCCTTCCAAATGCAGTTCGCCGTCGTGTTGCAGTCGAAATGGGTGCAAGTCAAAACTGGTACAAATATGTTGGACTAGATGGTGCTGTTCTTGGTATTGATACCTTCGGAGCCTCTGCCCCAGCACCAAAAGTATTGGCAGAATATGGCTTTACTGTAGAAAATCTAGTAAAAGTCGTTCAAAACTTGAAATAATCCTAAAAATCAGGGCGCAAGCTCTGATTTTTCTTACTAGAAAAGCAAGGTACAATCTTGTAAAAGTAGCTGAAATTTGATATAGTAGTCCTATGTAAAAGACAAAGGAGAATACAATGAATCCAAATTATACATTTTTAATTATGCTTGTAGCGATGTTTGCCTTGATGTTCTTTATGCAACGCTCTCAAAAGAAACAAGCACAAAAACGTATGGAAAGCTTAAATAAACTGCAAAAAGGCTATGAAGTGATTACAATCGGTGGACTTTACGGAACAGTCGATGAAGTAGATACTGAGAAGAGAACGATTGTTCTTGATGTAGATGGAGTTTACTTGACTTTTGAACTAGCTGCTATCAAGACCGTATTACCGCTGAAAGAAACAGCTTCACTAGAAGGCGCAATTGAAAAATAAGACGGGATTACTAACTCCCGTTTTTCTATAAAAGAAAGGAAATGGGATGAAAAAACTAGTCTTTGTCTGTTTGGGGAATATTTGTCGCAGCCCTATGGCCGAGTTTGTTATGAAATCAATGACAGATAATTATGAAATCCAAAGTCGAGCGACTTCCTCTTGGGAACATGGTAATCCGATTCATAAGGGAACTCAAGGGATTTTTCAACAGTATGAGATTCCTTATGAAAAAGGCAAGACATCGCTTCAGATTAGTAAGGAAGATTTTGAAGCCTTTGATTATATTATCGGTATGGATGCTTCAAATGTTTCTGACTTACGTCAGATGTGTCCAGCAGACTGTAAAGATAAGATTTACTCATTCGCATCTGAAAGTGTTCCAGATCCTTGGTATACAGGAGATTTTGAGGAAACCTATCGACGTGTTCAAGAGGGTTGCAGGGCTTGGTTAGAATGTTTAGAAAAGGAGAGTGAAGATGGAAAATCTTGAGAATTTTTACGAGAAGTATCGTGTCTATCTGACTCGTCCACGTTTAGAGCTTTTAGCAGTAGTTGCCATTGTTTTTTGTGCTGTACTCGTCTTTTTTCTAAATATTCCCGGAAAAGGAGTTCTAAAGCTTGATAATGGAACGATTATTTACGACGGCAGTCTTGTCCGTGGTAAAATGAATGGGCAAGGTACCATTACCTTCCAAAACGGGGACCATTATACAGGTGGTTTCAGCAATGGAGCCTTCAATGGAAAAGGTACCTTTCAATCTAAAGAAGGCTGGACCTACGAAGGTGATTTTGTAAATGGTCAGGCTGAAGGAAAAGGGAAACTAACAACAGAACAAGAAGTCGTTTATGAAGGAACTTTTAAACAAGGCGTTTTTCAACAAAAATAGGGCCTCCTTATCAAAGGAGGTATTGTTAGTACCTAAAAGTAAGCGCTTACTAGAAAATCTATCTCTTTCCAAGCTCCTCTTCCAATCAAGCTTGTGAAATAAAAAAATATTTAAAATTAATTTCACAAACTCTAAAGAAAAAACTCGATAAGTAAAGAAAATGGGAAAAAATTCACAAACAATAAAAAATTCTTTGTGAAATGTTTATGAAACTGTTTACAAAGTTGAAATAATGCGTTATAATAAACTTGTGAAAAAATTAACAAAGGATATCGATCCTTGAAAGCTATGGAGGAAAATATGGCTGATAAAAAAACTGTGACACCAGAAGAAAAGAAACTCGCTGCTGAAAAGCATGTCGACGGCTTGGTGCAAAAAGCTTTAGTTGCTCTTGAGGAAATGCGTAAACTCGACCAAGAACAGGTCGACTACATCGTAGCTAAAGCGTCAGTGGCAGCTTTGGATGCCCACGGAGAATTGGCTCTACATGCCTATGAAGAAACAGGACGTGGTGTATTTGAAGACAAAGCAACTAAGAACTTGTTTGCTTGTGAACACGTAGTAAACAACATGCGCCACACTAAAACAGTTGGTGTTATCGAAGAAGACGATGTAACAGGTTTGACTCTTATCGCTGAACCAGTTGGCGTTGTTTGTGGTATCACTCCTACAACAAACCCAACATCAACAGCAATCTTTAAGGCATTGATTTCATTGAAGACACGTAATCCAATTGTCTTTGCCTTCCATCCATCCGCTCAAGAATCATCAGCTCACGCAGCTCAAATAGTTCGTGATGCTGCGATTAAAGCAGGAGCTCCTGAAAACTGTGTACAGTGGATCACTGAACCATCTATGGAAGCAACTAGTGCCCTTATGAACCACGAAGGTGTTGCCACAATCCTTGCAACAGGTGGTAATGCCATGGTTAAAGCGGCATACTCATGTGGTAAACCAGCTCTTGGGGTAGGTGCCGGAAACGTTCCAGCTTATGTTGAAAAATCAGCTAACATCCGCCAAGCTGCACACGATATCGTTATGTCTAAATCATTTGATAATGGTATGGTCTGTGCATCTGAACAAGCGGTTATCATTGATAAAGAAATTTACGATGAATTTGTAGCAGAGTTCAAATCTTACCACACTTACTTTGTAAACAAAAAAGAAAAAGCTCTTCTTGAAGAATTCTGCTTCGGCGTGAAAGCAAACAGCAAAAACTGTGCTGGTGCAAAATTGAACGCTGATATCGTTGGTAAACCAGCAACTTGGATTGCAGAGCAAGCAGGATTTACAGTTCCAGAAGGAACAAACATTCTTGCAGCAGAATGTAAAGAAGTTGGTGAAAACGAGCCATTGACTCGTGAAAAATTGTCACCAGTTATCGCAGTTTTAAAATCTGAAAGCCGTGAAGATGGTATTACTAAGGCTCGTCAAATGGTTGAATTTAACGGTCTTGGGCACTCAGCAGCTATCCACACAGCTGACGAAGAATTAACTAAAGAATTTGGTAAAGCTGTTAAAGCTATTCGTGTTATCTGTAACTCACCTTCTACTTTCGGTGGCATCGGGGATGTTTATAATGCCTTCTTGCCATCATTGACACTTGGATGTGGTTCTTACGGACGCAACTCAGTTGGGGATAACGTTAGTGCCATTAACCTCTTGAATATCAAAAAAGTCGGAAGACGGAGAAATAACATGCAATGGATGAAACTTCCTTCAAAAACATACTTTGAACGTGATTCAATTCAATACCTTCAAAAATGTCGTGACGTTGAACGTGTCATGATCGTTACTGACCATGCCATGGTAGAGCTTGGTTTCCTTGATCGTATCATCGAACAACTTGACCTTCGTCGCAATAAGGTTGTTTACCAAATCTTTGCTGATGTAGAACCAGATCCAGATATCACTACAGTTGAACGTGGTACTGAGATTATGCGTGCCTTCAAACCAGATACAATCATCGCTCTCGGTGGTGGATCTCCAATGGATGCCGCTAAAGTAATGTGGCTCTTCTATGAGCAACCAGAAGTGGACTTCCGTGACCTTGTCCAAAAATTCATGGATATCCGTAAACGTGCCTTCAAATTCCCATTGCTTGGTAAGAAGACTAAATTCATCGCGATTCCAACTACATCTGGTACAGGATCTGAAGTAACACCATTTGCCGTTATCTCTGATAAAGCAAATAACCGTAAATACCCAATCGCTGACTACTCATTGACACCAACCGTGGCAATCGTAGACCCTGCTTTGGTATTGACAGTTCCTGGATTTGTTGCTGCGGACACTGGTATGGACGTATTGACTCACGCGACTGAAGCTTACGTATCACAAATGGCTAGCGACTACACTGACGGTCTTGCACTTCAAGCAATTAAACTTGTATTCGAAAACCTTGAAAGCTCAGTTAAGAATGCAGACTTCCACTCACGTGAGAAAATGCATAACGCTTCAACAATCGCTGGTATGGCCTTTGCCAATGCCTTCCTAGGTATTTCTCACTCAATGGCCCATAAGATTGGTGCGCAATTCCACACAATCCACGGTCGTACTAATGCTATCTTGCTTCCATACGTCATCCGCTACAACGGTACACGTCCAGCTAAGACAGCAACATGGCCTAAGTACAACTACTACCGTGCAGATGAAAAATACCAAGATATCGCACGCATGCTTGGACTTCCAGCTTCTACTCCAGAAGAAGGGGTGGAATCTTACGCAAAAGCTGTCTACGAACTTGGTGAGCGCGTAGGTATCCAAATGAACTTCAAAGCACAAGGAATCGATGAAAAAGAATGGAAAGAACATTCACGCGAATTGGCCTTCCTTGCTTACGAAGATCAATGTTCACCAGCTAACCCACGCCTTCCAATGGTTGACCACATGCAAGAAATCATCGAAGATTCTTACTATGGCTACAAAGAAAGACCAGGACGCCGTAAATAATTGTTATCAGCCTAGAGGCAGGAATTTCCTGTCTCTTTTTTGTAATTCTATTTGAAAAATGGTATAATCATCGCATATATTTATTTGAAAATCAAATCTTTTATAATCGTGCGAGGGAGAAATGTAAGAGATGAAAGAGCTAGGGGAAAAGGTAAGGATTTTTAGAGAGGTGAAAGGACTTAGTCGTCCAATTTTTTGCGGGGATGAGTCTAAATTATCAGTCCGTCAGCTGGTGCGGATCGAAAAAGGAGAATTTCGCCCGACGATAAAAACACTAGAGTATATTGCAGATCGATTAGAAATTCCGTCCTATGTCTTGATGCCAGACTATAAGGAATTACCCAAGCGTTACCAAGAATTAAAGTACTTTCTTTTACATCACCCTGACTATGGAAACAAGGAGTTGCAGGAGCAGAAGGAAGAATATTTTGATGAGATTTTTGAATGTTTTTATGATGATTTGCCAGGTGATGAGAAGATGATAGTGGATTGTCTTCAAGCCATAGATGAGGTGAGGGCGACTAGTAATTCCTTATACGGAAGCGGTGTGATTGAGGACGGTCTTCAAGACTTACTATCCAGAGATGTATATAAAGCCGAGGACTTGTTGAAATTGAGATTGTATTTCAACTGTCAGTTAATGGATGGTTTAAATGTGGGTGAGATAAAAGAATCTGAGCATAAAACCATTCTTTGTTTTCATGACAAATTAAGTTCTCAGGTTGATAAGATAGAGTTCGATTGTTTGAACTTGCTTAGAGATTCCTTGTTAGCTTCTTTAACTTGTATAGAAATTATGGGGCTGTTTCATTATTTTAAGAGAGCGGTTGAGACCTTAAATAAAATAGGGCAGAAAACACGAGATTTCCAAAAGCAACCGATTGTCTTGATGGTGGAGTGGAAATATTATATTCATACCGACTATGATACAGCAAAACAAAAGTATGAAGAAGCAAAAATGATGGCGAGGATGTTTGGTAATGAGAAGTTAATCGTTAGTTTAGATAATGAATGGGCCGAGGATCTAGAAAGATATCATTAAAGAGTTTATAGGAGTGACATTTCTGTCATTGGAGAAATGTCGCTTTTTTGTTAAAATGAATTTTACTTGATATACATCCAGAAGCAAACTAGGCAATAGAGAGAATATTCTAAGTAATAGGCCCATAGGGTAAATCAGTGCTGATGTAGCTTAAAGGATTTTCTATAAGTGTGATGTATGATGATAACAGTTTCAAACAAGGAGGAAAGAATGTCCATTTTATCAATTAAAAATATTTCAAAGTTTTACGCCTTGGACGGTAAACATCAAGAGCAGGCTTTAAAGAATATTAACCTGCAGATTGCAAAAGGAAAAATTACAGCGATTTACGGGCCGTCAGGCTGTGGCAAAACTAGTTTGCTAAACATTATCAGTGGTCTAGATAGACAATATGAAGGAGTTTTAGAATTTAAAGGGGAATCCCTCCGTGACTTATCAGATATTGAACTAACTCAATTTCGTAAAGATAAGATTGGATTTGTGTTTCAAAACTTTAATCTCATTCCTCATCAATCTGTCTTGGACAATGTCAAGCTACCTCTCTATGTCAAAGATTTATCTGATAGGGAGATGACAATGATTGCAAAGGAGCAATTAAGTAACTTGGGCATGGAGCCTTTTATTGCTAAAAATGTTAAACAGCTTTCTGGTGGGCAAAAGCAACGCGTAGCAATCGCGCGTGCACTGGTAAATCAGCCAGATATGATTGTAGCAGATGAGCCAACGGGTTCGCTGGATTCTCAATCCCAAGAAATGGTATTGGAAGTATTTAAAAATTTAGCCCAAACAGGGAAAACAGTACTGATTGTAACCCATAATCCAGAGGTTGCCGAATATGCAGATGTGATTATCAAAATGAAGGATGGTGAAGTCGTTGAAGAAGTCACAAAATAAAGGATTATCATTGAAAAATAAATTCAAACTTTCTTTAAATAACTTTATGGAAAGAAAGTGGCGTAACCTATTGATTGCGCTAGCAACCTCAATCGGTTTTGTAGGAGTCTTAATTTCTTTCGGCTTGGGAAATGCATTGATTTCGATGATTGATGAAAATACGAATGGAGGTCAAATCCCTTCTCAAGTTCAGATTGCTTTAAACACAAAAAATGTTGGACGAGGCTTTTTGAACCAAGATGATAAGAACTATATCACGGATACAGTTGGGAAAGAAGCTATTAAATATTTGGAGAGTCCTTTTGGGATGACCATGTCAAATATTACTATAGATGGGCAAGAAATGGATCTGAGTCAAACGATGCCTTCTTATGCTCAAGTAGTGAGTCTCTATGAGGATACAAGTATCTCTGTTAGTAGTAATGAGACGGACAAAGTGTTGGCTGGATCCCTCTATACTGATACAAATGAACAGGGATTAACGATTCCAATCAGCTTACTAAAAAATTGGAATGAACAGACAGGAAACAATCTGACAGCTACTGATCTTATTGGCAAACCAGTCTCAGCCAGCATTGTTGAAAATGCTGCCGAAGCTAGCAAAACTGCTCAATTTCAAACGAAGATTGTACGTGTAATCAATGATGAAGATGATATGGAGGACAGCAACAGTTTCATGCCGTCTAATCAAATGGAAACGATTTTGAAAGAAGCTGGATTTACAAAAGCTGTATCTTATTTTATCTTGGAACTAAAAGATCCGTCACAGACAAAAGTGGTAACAGAAGAACTACAGAAAAATAAGAAGTATACTGTGCTTTCTCAACAGAAGGTTCTTGATATTGTGATTACCTTTATTCGTGTCATTCAGGGATTATTGATTGTACTTTCATCACAAGCTATTGTGGTAGCGGCGGTCATGATTGGTATTATTATTTACATCAATATTATGCAACGTTCTAAGGAAATAGGTGTCATGAAGGCAGTTGGTTATCAGAATCGTGATGTCAAAGGGATTTTTATTTACGAGGCTATCTGGATTGTAGGAATCGCCTTGCTACTAGCCTTTTTGGTAGCACAAGGGGTGGGAAGTTTGGCGAATGCGATTGTAAGTCACTTTTACCCATCCATCACTAAGGTTTTTGAATTAAATTTGTTATCTGTTTTAGGAACTCTAGTTTTCGCTCTGTTACTTGGTTATGTCTCAGCCTACTTTCCAGCGCGTAAAATTAGTAAAATGGACCCTGTAGAATCGCTACGATATGAATAGTAAGGGAGTTCTTGATTTACAGACTTAAAAAGAAACTAACAGAGAAAAACAATGCCCATACTTGCAATTCAACTCAAATAGTTATATAATAGGTTTGTTGAAAGGTGATTTGTAGTGATTCAAGTTACTCTTTTCACAATAAAAATTTCATGATTTTCATAAGGAGGAAATCACTAATGGTAGTTAAAGTTGGTATTAACGGTTTCGGACGTATCGGTCGTCTTGCTTTCCGTCGTATCCAAAACGTAGAAGGTGTTGAAGTTACACGCATCAACGACCTTACAGATCCAGTTATGCTTGCACACTTGTTGAAATACGACACAACTCAAGGTCGTTTCGACGGTACTGTTGAAGTTAAAGAAGGCGGATTCGAAGTTAACGGTAAATTCGTTAAAGTTTCTGCTGAACGTGATCCAGAGCAAATCGACTGGGCTACTGACGGTGTAGAAATCGTTCTTGAAGCTACTGGTTTCTTTGCTAAGAAAGAAGCAGCTGAAAAACACCTTAAAGGTGGAGCTAAAAAAGTTGTTATCACTGCTCCTGGTGGAAACGACGTTAAAACAGTTGTATTCAACACTAACCACGACGTTCTTGACGGTACTGAAACTGTTATCTCAGGTGCTTCATGTACTACAAACTGCTTGGCTCCTATGGCTAAAGCTCTTCAAGACAACTTTGGTGTTGTTGAAGGATTGATGACTACTATCCACGCTTACACTGGTGACCAAATGATCCTTGACGGACCACACCGTGGTGGTGACCTTCGCCGTGCTCGCGCTGGTGCTGCAAACATCGTTCCTAACTCAACTGGTGCTGCTAAAGCTATCGGTCTTGTAATCCCAGAATTGAACGGTAAACTTGACGGATCTGCACAACGCGTTCCAACTCCAACTGGATCAGTTACTGAATTGGTAGCAGTTCTTGAAAAGAACGTTACTGTTGATGAAGTGAACGCAGCTATGAAAGCAGCTTCAAACGAATCATACGGTTACACAGAAGATCCAATCGTATCTTCAGATATCGTAGGTATGTCTTACGGTTCATTGTTTGACGCAACTCAAACTAAAGTTCTTGACGTTGACGGTAAACAATTGGTTAAAGTTGTATCATGGTACGACAACGAAATGTCATACACTGCACAACTTGTTCGTACTCTTGAATACTTCGCAAAAATCGCTAAATAATTCATGAGTCGATAAAAAGCAAGGCCTCTTGGTCTTGCTTTTCTTATATGGAAAAATGGATGACACAACAATCATCCATTCTTTTTTAATTCTTTTTCAAAAGTATCTGAAAGGGCAGTGAAGCTTAAATTCTCTAAAGTAAGTGGATGGGTAAAGGACAGACGAAAGGCGTGGAGCATAAGGCGACTTGTCTTTGATTTGCTATTATAGAGAGGGTCGCCCAAAATAGGGAAGTTATGATGCGAAAGGTGCACACGAATCTGATGAGTTCGGCCTGTCTTTAGTTTACAACGAACCAAGGAAGTCTTGTTTGAGAATTGCTTTAATCTGCTTACATGAGTTTCGGCGTATTGACCGTTTTTTGTATCAACTATTCTTTTTCTACGGTCATGACGATCACGTCCGATTTTGTCTTTGAAAACAAGCTCTTTGTCGTTGATATTTCCATCAACTAGTGCCCAATATTCCCTAGAAATCTCTTTTTTCTCTAGTAGGCGATTGAGAATGGGCAGGATAAAAGGATTTTTGGCAAAGAGAACTAGACCACTGGTTTCCATGTCTAGACGATGAACGACATAGCAGGTTTGGCCAACATAGGCACTGACATGGTTAAGAAGGGCGATTTCGTTTGGCTGGTTACCGTGGGTTTTCATACCCTCAGGTTTGTTTACAATAACTAAGTGCTGATCTTGATAAACTTCCTGAACGAGGTTTGGGTTACCCCAAGGGATTTCTTTTTCAGGATAATCTTCCTTGTCAAAAGTTAACTGGCAAATATCTCCAGGATTCACCATCTCGTTCCAGCGAACTTCTCGCTGATTAATTAAAATATGTTTCTTGATTCTCAAAAAATGCCGGATTTTTCTAGGGATGAGGAGTTGTTCCTCTAGTAATTGCTTTACCGTCATTTGAGGTAGAGAGTCTGGTAATGTAAATGTGAATTTCATACAGATATTGTAACAAAAAAAGCCCTATTTGGATAGGAAATAGCTAAATTCTTGTCTTCCTATGATGAAGATGATAAAATAAACGCATGAAATTAGATAAATTGTTTGAGAAATTTCTTTCTCTTTTTAAAAAAGAAACAAGTGAATCGGAGGATTCTGATTCTACTAGCTTACGTCGCTCTCGTAGTGATAGAAAAAAATTGGCCCAAGTAGGTCCGATTCGAAAATTCTGGCGTCGCTATCATCTAACAAAGATTGTCCTTATACTAGGTTTGAGTGCAGGCTTGCTAGTTGGAACCTATTTGTTTGCGGTTGCCAAATCAACCAATGTCAATGATTTGCAAAATGCCTTGAAAACTCGAACACTCATTTTTGACCGTGAAGAAAAAGAGGCTGGTGCCTTATCTGGTCAAAAAGGAACCTATGTTGAACTGACTGATATCAGTAAAAATTTGCAGAATGCCGTTATTGCGACAGAAGACCGTTCTTTCTATAAAAATGACGGGATTAACTATGGTCGTTTCTTCTTGGCTATTGTGACTGCTGGCCGTTCAGGTGGTGGTTCTACTATTACCCAACAGCTGGCTAAAAATGCCTATCTGTCGCAGGATCAAACTGTTGAGAGAAAAGCGAAAGAATTTTTCCTTGCCCTAGAATTAACCAAAAAATATAGTAAGGATCAAATTCTAACCATGTACCTTAACAACGCCTATTTTGGAAATGGTGTGTGGGGTGTAGAAGATGCGAGTAAAAAATACTTTGGAGTTTCTGCATCAGAAGTGAGCCTGGATCAAGCTGCGACTCTGGCAGGAATGCTAAAGGGGCCGGAACTGTATAATCCTTTGAATTCTGTAGAAGATTCTACCAATCGTCGCGATACTGTCTTGCAAAATATGGTTGCAGCGGGGTATATTGATAAAAATCAAGAAACCGAAGCTGCAGGAATTGATATGACTTCGCAATTACACGATAAGTATGAAGGAAAAATCTCAGATTACCGCTATCCTTCTTATTTTGATGCGGTGGTTAATGAAGCTGTTTCCAAGTATAATCTAACAGAGGAAGAGATTGTCAACAATGGCTACCGCATTTACACAGAGCTGGACCAAAACTATCAAGCAAATATGCAGGTTGTTTATGAAAATACCTCACTATTTCCGAGGGCAGAGGATGGAACGTTTGCTCAATCAGGAAGTGTAGCTCTCGAACCGAAAACAGGGGGAGTTCGTGGAGTTGTTGGTCAAGTTGCAGATAATGATAAAACTGGATTCCGGAATTTCAACTATGCAACTCAATCAAAACGTAGCCCTGGCTCGACAATTAAACCTTTAGTTGTTTATACGCCAGCAGTTGAAGCAGGCTGGGCTTTGAATAAGCAGTTGGATAACCATACAATACAGTACAACAGCTATAAGGTTGATAACTATGCAGGAATCAAAACGAGTCGAGAAGTTCCTATGTATCAAGCCTTGGCAGAATCGCTTAATCTACCTGCTGTTGCCACTGTTAATGATTTGGGTGTCGACAAAGCTTTTGAGGCGGGCGAAAAATTCGGACTCAACATGGAAAAGGTCGATCGTGTTCTTGGTGTCGCATTGGGAAGTGGTGTCGAAACCAACCCTCTTCAAATGGCTCAAGCATATGCTGCCTTTGCAAATGAGGGTTTAATGCCTGAAGCACATTTTATTAGTAGAATTGAAAATGCTAGTGGTCAGGTTATTGCGAGTCATAAAAATTCACAAAAACGGGTGATTGATAAGTCTGTAGCTGACAAGATGACCAGTATGATGTTGGGGACATTCACCAACGGTACCGGTGTTAGTTCATCGCCTGCAGACTATGTCATGGCAGGAAAAACTGGAACAACTGAAGCTGTTTTCAATCCTGAATACACAAGTGACCAGTGGGTAATTGGTTATACTCCGGATGTAGTGATTAGTCACTGGCTTGGTTTCCCTACCACTGATGAAAGCCACTATCTAGCTGGCTCTACTTCAAACGGTGCAGCCCATGTCTTTAGAAACATTGCCAATACCATTTTACCTTATACTCCAGGAAGTACCTTTACAGTTGAAAATGCTTATAAGCAAAATGGAATTGCACCAGCCAATACAAGAAATCAAGTACAGAGTAATGAAGAAAATCAGGCGGATAATAGCCTTTCTGATATTAGAAGTCGTGCACAAAATCTGGTAGATGAGGCTAGCCGTGCTATCTCGGATGCTAAAATTAAGGAAAAGGCCCAAACGATATGGGATTCGGTAGTCAATCTATTTCGTTAAGATGCTTGTCAAAGCCTAGCTTTCTTGTTATAATAGATAAGATGGAGGCGTTATGGCACTAAAAAAAGCAAGCCTAGCTTGTGCGGTTTGTGGTTCGAGAAACTATTCAATCAAGATCAGCGGAAACCCCAAGCCAACACGACTAGAAGTAAATAAATTTTGTAAACATTGTGGTAAGTACACTACACACAGAGAAACGAGATAGGAGAGAGCGATGCGTTTTATTGGAGATATTTTTAGACTTCTTAAAGACACAACATGGCCAACTCGCAAGGAAAGCTGGAGAGATTTTCGGTCTATCATGGAATACACTGCTTTCTTTGTTGTGATTATTTATATTTTTGACAAGTTGATTGTTTCAGGTTTGATTCGATTTATTAATATTTTTTAGAAGACCTGTGGAGTTATTCACGCTAGAAATCTTCTATTATGAAAGGAAGTATCATGGATAGTTTTGATAAAGGATGGTTTGTCTTACAAACCTATTCTGGTTATGAAAATAAGGTAAAAGAAAATCTATTGCAACGTGCACAAACCTACAATATGTTGGATAATATTTTACGTGTTGAAATTCCAACACAAACAGTGCAAGTTGAAAAAAATGGAAAGAGAAAAGAAGTAGAAGAGAATCGCTTTCCAGGTTATGTTCTTGTAGAAATGGTGATGACGGATGAAGCTTGGTTTGTTGTTCGAAACACACCAAACGTTACAGGGTTCGTCGGATCTCATGGAAATAGATCAAAACCAACTCCATTATTGGAACAAGAAATCCGTGATATCTTGGTTTCTATGGGACAAACTGTACAAGAGTTTGATATCGATGTTGAAGTTGGTCAAACTGTACGTATCATTGATGGTGCTTTTGCAGACTATACTGGTAAGATTACAGAGATTGATAACAATAAAGTGAAGATGATTATCTCTATGTTTGGTAATGACACAGTTGCAGAAGTAAACCTAAACCAAATTGCAGAATTATAACCCTGAGAGAGGCCTGTCCTCTCTTTTTTGTGCAGTTTAGACGGTGTAGGGAACAGAATGGGGAAAATGGGACAAAAGTGTTTCTGAATCTGTTAAACTGTATCTAGAAAGGGGAACGTTATGTTTAAAGAATTGTATAAAGAAGTCCAGGGAATTGTATATAAAAGTAGAAATGAATATTACCTTCATTTATGGGAGCTATCGGATTGGGACCAAGAGGGAATGATTTGCTTGCATGAATTGATCAGTAGAGAAGAAGAGCTAGTAGAAGATATTCCTCGTTTAAGGAAATATTTTAAGACTAAGTTCCAGAATCGAATTCTAGACTATATCCGTAAGCAAGAAAGTCAAAAACGAAGATATGATAAAGAACCTTATGAAGAAGTAGGTGAGCTCAGTCATCGTATCAGTGAGGGCGGTCTGTGGCTAGATGACTATTATCTCTTTCATGAGACACTAAGAGATTATAGAAACAAACAAAGTAAAGATAAACAAGAAGAGTTAGAACGTGTCTTAAGAAACGAACGCTTCCGAGGTCGTCAAAGAGTATTAAGAGACTTACGTATTGTGTTTAAAGAGTTTGACATCCGTACTCATTAGGAAGTCATGCAAAAAAATAGAAAAAAGATAAAAAAAGTAGTTGACAAAGTTTAAAAAGTGGGTATAATAGTAAGAGTTGAAAATAACAACTCAGGTCCGTTGGTCAAGGGGTTAAGACACCGCCTTTTCACGGCGGTAACACGGGTTCGAATCCCGTACGGACTATGGTATGTTGCAGATGAAACACTTGATGAAAAAAGTTTAAAAAAGTTTCAAAAAAGTGTTGACAAGCGAAAGCGACTGTGATATACTAATATAGTTGTCACTTGAGAGAAGCAAATGACAAAGACCTTTGAAAACTGAACAAGACGAACCAATGTGCAGGGCACTACAACTAATGTTGTAGTACTGAACAATGAAAAAACAATAAATCTGTCAGTGACAGAAATGAGTGAGAACTCAAACTTTTAATGAGAGTTTGATCCTGGCTCAGGACGAACGCTGGCGGCGTGCCTAATACATGCAAGTAGAACGCTGAAGGAGGAGCTTGCTTCTCCGGATGAGTTGCGAACGGGTGAGTAACGCGTAGGTAACCTGCCTGGTAGCGGGGGATAACTATTGGAAACGATAGCTAATACCGCATAATAGTAGATGTTGCATGACATTTGCTTAAAAGGTGCAATTGCATCACTACCAGATGGACCTGCGTTGTATTAGCTAGTTGGTGGGGTAACGGCTCACCAAGGCGACGATACATAGCCGACCTGAGAGGGTGATCGGCCACACTGGGACTGAGACACGGCCCAGACTCCTACGGGAGGCAGCAGTAGGGAATCTTCGGCAATGGACGGAAGTCTGACCGAGCAACGCCGCGTGAGTGAAGAAGGTTTTCGGATCGTAAAGCTCTGTTGTAAGAGAAGAACGAGTGTGAGAGTGGAAAGTTCACACTGTGACGGTATCTTACCAGAAAGGGACGGCTAACTACGTGCCAGCAGCCGCGGTAATACGTAGGTCCCGAGCGTTGTCCGGATTTATTGGGCGTAAAGCGAGCGCAGGCGGTTAGATAAGTCTGAAGTTAAAGGCTGTGGCTTAACCATAGTACGCTTTGGAAACTGTTTAACTTGAGTGCAAGAGGGGAGAGTGGAATTCCATGTGTAGCGGTGAAATGCGTAGATATATGGAGGAACACCGGTGGCGAAAGCGGCTCTCTGGCTTGTAACTGACGCTGAGGCTCGAAAGCGTGGGGAGCAAACAGGATTAGATACCCTGGTAGTCCACGCCGTAAACGATGAGTGCTAGGTGTTAGACCCTTTCCGGGGTTTAGTGCCGCAGCTAACGCATTAAGCACTCCGCCTGGGGAGTACGACCGCAAGGTTGAAACTCAAAGGAATTGACGGGGGCCCGCACAAGCGGTGGAGCATGTGGTTTAATTCGAAGCAACGCGAAGAACCTTACCAGGTCTTGACATCCCTCTGACCGCTCTAGAGATAGAGCTTTCCTTCGGGACAGAGGTGACAGGTGGTGCATGGTTGTCGTCAGCTCGTGTCGTGAGATGTTGGGTTAAGTCCCGCAACGAGCGCAACCCCTATTGTTAGTTGCCATCATTCAGTTGGGCACTCTAGCGAGACTGCCGGTAATAAACCGGAGGAAGGTGGGGATGACGTCAAATCATCATGCCCCTTATGACCTGGGCTACACACGTGCTACAATGGCTGGTACAACGAGTCGCAAGCCGGTGACGGCAAGCTAATCTCTTAAAGCCAGTCTCAGTTCGGATTGTAGGCTGCAACTCGCCTACATGAAGTCGGAATCGCTAGTAATCGCGGATCAGCACGCCGCGGTGAATACGTTCCCGGGCCTTGTACACACCGCCCGTCACACCACGAGAGTTTGTAACACCCGAAGTCGGTGAGGTAACCGTAAGGAGCCAGCCGCCTAAGGTGGGATAGATGATTGGGGTGAAGTCGTAACAAGGTAGCCGTATCGGAAGGTGCGGCTGGATCACCTCCTTTCTAAGGATAAGGAACTGCGCATTGGTCTTGTTTAGTCTTGAGAGGTCTTGTGGGGCCTTAGCTCAGCTGGGAGAGCGCCTGCTTTGCACGCAGGAGGTCAGCGGTTCGATCCCGCTAGGCTCCATTGGTGAGAGATCACCAAGTAATGCACATTGAAAATTGAATATCTATATCAAATAGTAACAAGAAAATAAACCGAAAACGCTGTAGTATTAATAAGAGTTTATGACTGAAAGGTCAGAAAAAATAAGGTTAAGTTAATAAGGGCGCACGGTGGATGCCTTGGCACTAGGAGCCGAAGAAGGACGTGACAAACGACGATATGCCTTGGGTAGCTGTAAGTAAGCGATGATCCAGGGATTTCCGAATGGGGGAACCCAACAGGTACTACCTGTTACCCACATCTGTTAAGGATGTGAGGAGGAAGACGCAGTGAACTGAAACATCTAAGTAGCTGCAGGAAGAGAAAGCAAAAGCGATTGCCTTAGTAGCGGCGAGCGAAACGGCAGGAGGGCAAACCGAAGAGTTTACTCTTCGGGGTTGTAGGACTGCAATGTGGACTCAAAGATTATAGAAGAATGATTTGGGAAGATCAGCCAAAGAGAGTAATAGCCTCGTATTTAAAATAGTCTTTGTACCTAGCAGTATCCTGAGTACGGCGGGACACGTGAAATCCCGTCGGAATCTGGGAGGACCATCTCCCAACCCTAAATACTCCCTAGTGACCGATAGTGAACCAGTACCGTGAGGGAAAGGTGAAAAGCACCCCGGGAGGGGAGTGAAATAGAACCTGAAACCGTGTGCCTACAACAAGTTCGAGCCCGTTAATGGGTGAGAGCGTGCCTTTTGTAGAATGAACCGGCGAGTTACGTTATGATGCGAGGTTAAGTTGAAGAGACGGAGCCGTAGGGAAACCGAGTCTGAATAGGGCGCCTTAGTATCATGACGTAGACCCGAAACCATGTGACCTACCCATGAGCAGGTTGAAGGTGCGGTAAGACGCACTGGAGGACCGAACCAGGGCACGTTGAAAAGTGCTTGGATGACTTGTGGGTAGCGGAGAAATTCCAAACGAACTTGGAGATAGCTGGTTCTCTCCGAAATAGCTTTAGGGCTAGCGTCGACATTAGAGATTCTTGGAGGTAGAGCACTGTTTGGGTGAGGGGTCCATCCCGGATTACCAATCTCAGATAAACTCCGAATGCCAATGAATTATGGTCGGCAGTCAGACTGCGAGTGCTAAGATCCGTAGTCGAAAGGGAAACAGCCCAGACCACCAGCTAAGGTCCCAAAATAATTGTTAAGTGGAAAAGGATGTGGGGTTGCACAGACAACTAGGATGTTAGCTTAGAAGCAGCTATTCATTCAAAGAGTGCGTAATAGCTCACTAGTCGAGTGACCCTGCGCCGAAAATGTACCGGGGCTAAAACAATTTACCGAAGCTGTGGATACCTTTATAGGTATGGTAGGAGAGCGTTCTATGTGTGATGAAGGTGTACCGTGAGGAGTGCTGGAACGCATAGAAGTGAGAATGCCGGTATGAGTAGCGAAAGACAGGTGAGAATCCTGTCCACCGTAAGACTAAGGTTTCCAGGGGAAGGCTCGTCCGCCCTGGGTTAGTCGGGACCTAAGGAGAGACCGAAAGGTGTATCCGATGGACAACAGGTTGATATTCCTGTACTAGAGTATGTAGTGATGGAGGGACGCAGTAGGCTAACTAAAGCAGACGATTGGAAGTGTCTGTCTAAGCAGTGAGGTGTGAACTGAGTCAAATGCTTAGTTCTATAACATTGAGCTGTGATGGGGAGCGAAGTTTAGTAGCGAAGTTAGTGACGTCACACTGCCAAGAAAAGCTTCTAGCGTTTAAACATACTCTACCCGTACCGCAAACCGACACAGGTAGTCGAGGCGAGTAGCCTCAGGTGAGCGAGAGAACTCTCGTTAAGGAACTCGGCAAAATGACCCCGTAACTTCGGGAGAAGGGGTGCTGACTTTACGTCAGCCGCAGTGAATAGGCCCAAGCAACTGTTTATCAAAAACACAGCTCTCTGCTAAATCGTAAGATGATGTATAGGGGGTGACGCCTGCCCGGTGCTGGAAGGTTAAGAGGAGTGCTTAGCGTAAGCGAAGGTATGAATTGAAGCCCCAGTAAACGGCGGCCGTAACTATAACGGTCCTAAGGTAGCGAAATTCCTTGTCGGGTAAGTTCCGACCCGCACGAAAGGCGTAATGATTTGGGCACTGTCTCAACGAGAGACTCGGTGAAATTTTAGTACCTGTGAAGATGCAGGTTACCCGCGACAGGACGGAAAGACCCCATGGAGCTTTACTGCAGTTTGATATTGAGTGTCTGTACCACATGTACAGGATAGGTAGGAGTCTATGAGATCGGGACGCCAGTTTCGAAGGAGACGTTGTTGGGATACTACCCTTGTGTTATGGCCACTCTAACCCGGATAGGTGATCCCTATCGGAGACAGTGTCTGACGGGCAGTTTGACTGGGGCGGTCGCCTCCTAAAAGGTAACGGAGGCGCCCAAAGGTTCCCTCAGAATGGTTGGAAATCATTCGCAGAGTGTAAAGGTATAAGGGAGCTTGACTGCGAGAGCTACAACTCGAGCAGGGACGAAAGTCGGGCTTAGTGATCCGGTGGTTCCGTATGGAAGGGCCATCGCTCAACGGATAAAAGCTACCCTGGGGATAACAGGCTTATCTCCCCCAAGAGTTCACATCGACGGGGAGGTTTGGCACCTCGATGTCGGCTCGTCGCATCCTGGGGCTGTAGTCGGTCCCAAGGGTTGGGCTGTTCGCCCATTAAAGCGGCACGCGAGCTGGGTTCAGAACGTCGTGAGACAGTTCGGTCCCTATCCGTCGCGGGCGTAGGAAATTTGAGAGGATCTGCTCCTAGTACGAGAGGACCAGAGTGGACTTACCGCTGGTGTACCAGTTGTCTTGCCAAAGGCATCGCTGGGTAGCTATGTAGGGAAGGGATAAACGCTGAAAGCATCTAAGTGTGAAACCCACCTCAAGATGAGATTTCCCATGATTTTATATCAGTAAGAGCCCTGAGAGATGATCAGGTAGATAGGTTAGAAGTGGAAGTGTGGCGACACATGTAGCGGACTAATACTAATAGCTCGAGGACTTATCCAAAGTAACTGAGAATATGAAAGCGAACGGTTTTCTTAGTTTGAATAGATATTCAATTTTGAGTAGGTATTACTCAGAGTTAAGTGACGATAGCCTAGGAGATACACCTGTACCCATGCCGAACACAGAAGTTAAGCCCTAGAACGCCGGAAGTAGTTGGGGGTTGCCCCCTGTGAGATATGGAAGTCGCTTAGCTCTAGGGAGTTTAGCTCAGCTGGGAGAGCATCTGCCTTACAAGCAGAGGGTCAGCGGTTCGATCCCGTTAACTCCCATAGGTCCCGTAGTGTAGCGGTTATCACGTCGCCCTGTCACGGCGAAGATCGCGGGTTCGATTCCCGTCGGGACCGTTTAAGATAACGGAAGTTATTTTAGACTCGTTAGCTCAGTTGGTAGAGCAATTGACTTTTAATCAATGGGTCACTGGTTCGAGCCCAGTACGGGTCATATATGCGGGTTTGGCGGAATTGGCAGACGCACCAGATTTAGGATCTGGCGCTTAACGGCGTGGGGGTTCAAGTCCCTTAACCCGCATTAAGATATAATAAATGAGCCGGCTTAGCTCAGTTGGTAGAGCATCTGATTTGTAATCAGAGGGTCGCGTGTTCAAGTCATGTAGCCGGCATTTTTAGATAGAAGAAAACAGTGCGAACGTAGTTCAGTGGTAGAACACCACCTTGCCAAGGTGGGGGTCGCGGGTTCGAATCCCGTCGTTCGCTTAGAGAGGCCGGGGTGGCGGAACTGGCAGACGCACAGGACTTAAAATCCTGCGATTGGTAACGATCGTACCGGTTCGATTCCGGTCCTCGGCATAATATAATGAGCACCCTTAGCTCAACTGGATAGAGTACCTGACTACGAATCAGGCGGTTAGAGGTTCGACTCCTCTAGGGTGCATTTTTCTATTTAACTCGGGAAGTAGCTCAGCTTGGTAGAGTACTTGGTTTGGGACCAAGGTGTCGCAGGTTCGAATCCTGTCTTCCCGATTCATTACAGAGATACGTAAGCGTATCTTTTTTTGTTTGACTAGATATTATATACATTAAGAGAGAATCAGTTTGCTTCTCTCTTTTTTAATTGGCTCTTTGTCAACTGTAGTGGGTTGATGAAAAGCTAAGCTCGAGAAAGGACAAATTTCGTCCTTTCTTTTTTGATATTCAGAGCGATAAAAATCCGTTTTTTGAAGTTTCCAAAGTTCCGAAAACCAAAGGCATTGCGCTTGATTAGTTTGATGAGATTATTGGTCGATTCTAATTTGGCGTTAGAATAGGGTAGTTGAAGAGCGTTGACAATCTTCTCAATGTTTTAAAGACAGTCTGAAAAAGAGGATGAAGCTGTTTTAGATTGTCTTCAATGAGTCCGGAAAAATTTCTCCAGTTCCTTATTCTGAAAGTGAAAAAGCAAGAGTTGATAGAGATTGTAGTGGTGTTTCAAGTCTTCTGAATAGCTCAAAAGCTT
This sequence comes from Streptococcus gwangjuense, assembly GCF_003627155.1. NCBI lineage: Bacteria > Bacillati > Bacillota > Bacilli > Lactobacillales > Streptococcaceae > Streptococcus > Streptococcus gwangjuensis. Next base: position 1,619,534 of record NZ_CP032621.1, on the reverse strand, counting down.
ATCTAGAATCTCTTTATTGGTCAAGTGCATACGAAAAGTATGGCTATAAAAATGTTTATCGCTGAGTTTACGACTATCCAGTATCGCTTGATGGCCTTGTATTCATTGAATTTTCTATCGAACTGATTCATGATTTGGACACGCACACAACTCATAGCATGGCTTAGATGTTGAACAATGTGAAAGCAATCAAGTACAATTTTTGCATTCGGAAAAAGCTGTTTAACCAAGTCATAATAAGGACTAAACATATCCATAGTAATAATTTTTACCTGACAGCGAACAGCTCTATGGTAGCGAAGAAAGTTATTTCGGATGACAGTTTGTGTTCTACCCTCAAGAACAGCTATGATACTGAGATTAAAAAATCTTGCGCAATGAAACTCATCTTCATCTACCGATTGAAACAGTCACTCACCTGACTGTTTTAACATCCAAGGGCATAATTTCAGGCAAATGGCTAAAGTTACACTCAAAGTGAAAGTCATTGAGCTTGCGAATGACAGTTGAAGTTGAAATGGCTATCTGATGTGAAATATCGGTCATAGAAGTCTTTTCAATCAGCTTTTGAGTAATCTTTTGGTTGATGATACGAGGGATTTGGTGATTCCTCTTGACGATAGAAGTCTCAGCCACCATCGTTTTTGAACAGTGATAGCACTTGAATTGACGCTTGCTAAGCAGAATTCTAGTAGGCATACCAGTCGTTTCAAGGTAAGGAATCTTAGACAGTTTTTGAAAGTCATATTTCTTCATTTGACTTCCCACAATGAGGACAAGATGGGGCATCGTATTCCAGTTTAGATATGATTTACTTGTGGGTATTCCTATTGATAACAGCTAAATTCCCAAACTAAGTTTCACCTCTAGTAAAAGTGGAAGTTACTATGAGAAGTTACCCTTATTGATAGCATCCATAATTTGGATATTAGGATCTTTAATATCAAGTAGTTTTGTGATAAAGTGTAGTTGTTCCATATGATTCTTTCTAATGAGTTGTTTGGTAACTTTTCATTATAGATCTTATGGGACTTTTCTATTGCCACTTTTTTCTTTTTTCCTTTCGTGTTACAATAAAGGTATGAATCAGTATCAGAAAAAGATTATTAAAGGAACCATTTATTCGCTTCTATCCGGCTTAATATGGGGAATCTGTGGAATTTTAGGAGAATATTTCTTTACTCATTATCAAGTGTCCTCTGGCTGGATTACCTCTATGCGTTTGACACTGGCAGGGAGTCTTGTGCTCATTTGTTCTGCAGTGCAATTAAAATCGCAAGTGCTAGATATTTGGCGAGATAAGAAAAATTACCTGCCCTTTTTAGCCTATGCTATTTTGGGGATTTTTTCAGTCCAGTATTTTTTCTATCTCTGTGTAGAATACTCAAATGCAGCGACAGCGACTATTTTACAGTTTATAAGTCCTGTCTTTATCCTCTTTTACAATCGCTTGGTTTATCAAAAACGAGCGTCAAAAAGCGCTATTTTTTATGTTTTGGTTGCCATGTTGGGTGTTTGCCTGATGGCGACAAAGGGGGATCTCTCTCAATTATCCATGACACCACTAGCCCTTGTGACGGGTTTGTTGAGTGCCATGGGGGTCATGTTTAATGTTATCTTGCCTCAGCCTTTTGCGAAGCACTATGGTTTTGTACCCACGGTTGGGTGGGGGATGATTTTGGCAGGTTTGTTTAGCAATGTCCTTTCGCCGGTTTATCAGCTTTCCTTTACTCTGGATATTTGGAGTATCTTGATTTGCCTTATTATCGCTTTCTTTGGTACAGCTTTTGCTTTTTTTATTTCCATGAAGGCGGTGTCCTTGGTTTCTCCCTTGGTGGTTTCCGTTATCAGTGCCAGTGAACCTCTCTCTTCTGCCCTTTTGAGTGTTTTATTTTTAGGATTGGTAGTGGATTGGTCCCTTCTTCTGGCTATGGCTTTGATTATTTTACCTATGATTTTCCTATCGATAGAAGAAGCGAAAGAAAGTAAATAAAAAGTCTTTTCTAAATTCTAAAAGTGTGCTATACTAGAATAGTCAATAAAACACGGGGAGATAGTTGTGAAGAGTGTTTTTAGGTTGTATCGGTAGGGGCTTGCTTTTACCGACAGCACCTTTTATCTCACATCCCTAAAAATCATACCTAAAAACAAACAAAAAGGCTTCAAATTTGAGGCCTTTTTTGGTAGAATAGGTATCATTAAAATGAACTAGGAGGCGCCTATGACTGCCACAAAAATGAACGCACAAGAAATTATCCAATTTATCGCCAATGCTGAAAAGAAAACTAGTGTTAAAGTAACCTTTGAAGGACAACTTGCAACTGCTGTACCAAGCTCTGTTGTCAAACTAGGGAATGTCCTATTTGGAGACTGGAAGGACGTTGCTCCGCTTCTCGATGGTTTGGTAGAAAATCAAGACTATGTTGTTGAGCAAGATGCTCGTAATTCAGCAGTTCCTTTACTAGATAAACGTGCTATCAATGCTCGTATCGAGCCAGGTGCTATTATCCGTGACCAGGTTGAAATTGGTGACAATGCTGTTATCATGATGGGAGCGGTTATCAATATCGGTGCTGAAATTGGTGCAGGAACTATGATTGACATGGGTGCTATCCTTGGTGGCCGTGCTATCGTTGGGAAAAACAGTCACGTTGGTGCAGGTGCGGTTCTTGCAGGTGTGATTGAGCCAGCGAGCGCAGAACCAGTCCGTGTTGGAGATAATGTTCTTATCGGCGCCAATGCAGTGGTTATCGAAGGGGTCCAAATCGGTAGTGGTTCAGTTGTCGCAGCAGGAGCTATTGTTACCCAAGATGTCCCAGAAAACGTGGTGGTGGCAGGTGTTCCAGCTCGCATTATTAAAGAGATTGATGCCCAAACCCAACAAAAAACAGCGCTAGAGGATGCGCTTCGTACCTTATAATTGTAAAAGTAATAAAGAGGCGGAACCCTTCTTCCAGCCTCTTTCTGCTATATCGGAGGATAGATAGATGTTAGATTTGATTCAGACTAGACGAGATTTGCACCAGATTCCAGAGATTGGCTTGGAGGAGTTCAAGACTCAGGCTTATCTGCTGGATGTGATTGAGAAATTGACTGCGGGCAAGAATTTTGTTCAAGTTCGTACTTGGCGGACAGGTATTTTGGTTTACTTGCAGGGAAGTCAGCCAGAGCGTACCATTGGTTGGCGAACAGACATTGATGGTCTGCCTATCGTCGAACAAACAGGACTACCTTTTTCTTCCCAACACCAAGGTCGCATGCATGCTTGTGGACATGATTTCCACATGACTATTGCTTTGGGCTGTCTTGAGCGAGCCCTTGAGGAGCAACCAAAGAACAATCTGCTCTTTCTGTTTCAACCTGCTGAAGAAAATGAAGCTGGTGGCATGCTCATGTATGAGGATGGCGCTTTTGGAGACTGGTTGCCAGACCAGTTTTATGGGCTTCATGTTCGGCCAGATTTGAAGGTTGGTCAGATTGCGACCAATACTCATACACTCTTTGCAGGGACTTGCGAGGTGAAGATTCGTTTCAAAGGCAAAGGTGGCCACGCAGCCTTTCCACATGAAGCTAATGACGCCTTGGTGGCTGCTAGTTACTTTGTGACCCAAGTACAGTCAGTGGTTAGCCGCAATGTTAATCCAATCGAGGGAGCGGTGGTGACCTTTGGCGTTTTTCAAGCTGGAACAACCAACAATGTCATCACAGACACAGCCTTTTTGCATGGAACTATTCGGGCCTTGACTCAAGATATGAGTCTCTTGGTGCAAAAGCGGGTCAAAACAGTTGCAGAAGGAGTTGCAGCTGCCTTCGATATGGAAGTCGAAGTGGAACTCAAGCAAGGTGGTTACCTGCCTGTTGAGAACAATCCAGCCTTGGCGCGTGAACTAATGGACTTTTTTGAAGAGAAAGACGGAATTGAGTTGATTGATATCGAGCCTGCTATGACAGGTGAAGACTTTGGTTATCTCCTTTCAAAAGTTGATGGCGTTATGTTCTGGCTAGGTATTGATAGTCCCTACGCCCTTCATCACCCTCAGATGAGTCCTAAGGAGGGATCCTTAGCTATTGGGGTGGACGCGGTCTCTAGTTTCCTGAAAAAGAAGGCAGCAGAGTAGAGGGGGTGTCTATGAAATCGGAATTACGTAAGCAAGTCATGCAAGAAATGAAGGCTTTACCTCGAGAGCAAAAACAGTTTATAGACCAAGCTTTAACAGAACGACTTTTACAACACCCCTTTTACCAAGAAACCGAGGTCATCGCAACCTATCTTTCTTTTTCTCATGAGTTTCAAACGCAGGAACTGATTGAGCAGGCGCTGAAGGATGGCAAGAAGGTTCTGATACCCAAAACTTATCCCAAGGGGCGCATGGACTTTGTAGTCTATAATCCGCAACAACTAGCCAAAACTTCCTTTGGCTTACTGGAACCACAGGGAGATTTGGAAGTAGTGGATGCATTTCAGATTGATTTGATTCATGTTCCTGGTCTGGCTTTTACAGTGGAAGGATATCGGATTGGATACGGTGGAGGTTATTATGACCGCTATCTGGAACATTTTTCTGGTAATACTTTGAGTACGATATATCCTTGTCAAATTCAGGACTTTATCCCTGAAAACCATGATATTCCTGTTCAGGAGGTATTAATTGATGAAGGAAATCTTTGATAGACGTTACCCTGTGACGAGTTTTTTCCTCTTAGTGACTGCCTTGGTATTTTTACTAATGTTGGTCACTGCAGGCGGAAACTTTGACAGGGCAGATACACTATTTCGATTTGGAGCCATGTATGGGCCAGCTATTCGCCTCTTTCCTGAGCAGGCTTGGCGACTCTTTTCTGCCATTTTTGTTCATATTGGGTGGGAACATTTCATTGTCAATATGCTTTCGCTTTATTATCTTGGTAGGCAAGTAGAGGAAATTTTCGGATCCAAGAAGTTTTTCTTTCTCTATCTTTTATCAGGAATTATGGGCAATCTCTTTGTTTTTGTATTTAGTCCCAAATCCTTAGCAGCAGGAGCTTCTACTTCTCTCTATGGACTATTTGCTGCGATTATTGCTCTTCGCTATGCAACGCGTAATCCTTATATCCAGCAGTTGGGGCAATCCTATCTGACACTTTTTGTGGTTAACATTATTGGCAGTGTTCTGATTCCAGGAATCAGCCTAGCAGGCCATCTCGGGGGAGCAGTTGGTGGAGCATTTCTAGCAATTATCTTTCCAGTTCGAGGAGAAAGACAGATGTATAGCGCTAGTCAGAGACTGGTAGCGTTAGTGTTGTTCGTAGGACTCGCAGTCTTGCTTCTCTACAGGGGAATGGGGTTGTGACGACTAATACTCAATGAAAATCAAAGAGCAAACTAGGAAACTAGCAGTAGGTTGCTCAAAGCACTGCTTTGAGGTTGTAGATAGAACTGACGAAGTCAGTAACATATATACGGCAAGGTGAAGCTAACGTGGTTTGAAGAGATTTTCGAAGAGTATAATATGTAAACTTGAATAAGAAAAAAGCTACTTAGAAAATGAGTAGCTTTTAATGTGTTTTGGAACCATTCGAAACAACACAGCTCTAAAACGGATGTGAAGGATGAAGCAAGCCTTCGTAAGTTTTGGAACCATTCGAAACAACACAGCTCTAAAACTATTGTTATTATATACAGTACACTTTTTAAGTTTTGGAACCATTCGAAATAACACAGCTCTAAAACTTCTTTTCGAGCCAGTCATGTTCATACTCAGTTTTGGAACCATTCGAAATAACACAGCTCTAAAACATTTGGTCAAAATTGATTGAAGTAGTTAAGGTTTTGGAACCATTCGAAATAACACAGCTCTAAAACTGCTCACCGTGTAAGTCATCAGCCGTTAGGAGTTTTGGAACCATTCGAAATAACACAGCTCTAAAACTAGACGGATTATCTGTGCGTCCTAGAAGATGTTTTGGAACCATTCGAAATAACACAGCTCTAAAACTAACGTCTGTAATGCTACGCCCTGAACCCTGTTTTGGAACCATTCGAAATAACACAGCTCTAAAACTTCGAGTGTTGAATTCTGCAAATAAATTAGGTTTTGGAACCATTCGAAATAACACAGCTCTAAAACGATATGAGCTTACCTGAATATGAATTTGAAGTTTTGGAACCATTCGAAATAACACAGCTCTAAAACTATTGTTATTATATACAGTACACTTTTTAAGTTTTGGAACCATTCGAAATAACACAGCTCTAAAACAATCGCTTCAGTAACGACTTCTTCAGCCACGTTTTGGAACCATTCGAAATAACACAGCTCTAAAACTTCTTTTCGAGCCAGTCATGTTCATACTCAGTTTTGGAACCATTCGAAATAACACAGCTCTAAAACGAGAGAAATTATCTGAAGCATTGAAGATTCGTTTTGGAACCATTCGAAATAACACAGCTCTAAAACATGTGGCTAAAAGACACGGCCGTCCTAACGGTTTTGGAACCATTCGAAATAACACAGCTCTAAAACAGGCGCTGAAAAGAAACTTGTTAAGACTACGTTTTGGAACCATTCGAAATAACACAGCTCTAAAACACCTTGACCGTTACTCATGCCAACTTTAAAGTTTTGGAACCATTCGAAATAACACAGCTCTAAAACACAAGTCGAATTAACAAAAACTGGTATGAAGTTTTGGAACCATTCGAAATAACACAGCTCTAAAACTTAGAGATAAGTCATTCACTTCGGCGCTGAGTTTTGGAACCATTCGAAATAACACAGCTCTAAAACGTTGTTTCTGCTTGTCTGACAGTTTCTCTTGTTTTGGAACCATTCGAAATAACACAGCTCTAAAACATTTTTTTTACCAATTCGATGAATTTTTTTGTTTTGGAACCATTCGAAATAACACAGCTCTAAAACCTCCGATGACTTCCTTAACATTGGATTTCAGTTTTGGAACCATTCGAAATAACACAGCTCTAAAACTGACTCCAGAAGAACAACTTCATCCACTCCGTTTTGGAACCATTCGAAATAACACAGCTCTAAAACAAGCTATTTCCAATAACGGGGTTATTTCAGGTTTTGGAACCATTCGAAATAACACAGCTCTAAAACACTTTTGCCATAGCGGAATCTAGCACCGCTGTTTTGGAACCATTCGAAATAACACAGCTCTAAAACTCCCAGTTGTTCATAAAGTCGCTTGCATTGGTTTTGGAACCATTCGAAATAACACAGCTCTAAAACAAGAGCTAACACAACACCACAACCAGAGACGTTTTGGAACCATTCGAAATAACACAGCTCTAAAACATTATACAAATACTGGCTGACGCTTTTGTTGTTTTGGAACCATTCGAAATAACACAGCTCTAAAACCAATAGTAAGATAACCCTTGAAACGCTCTTGTTTTGGAACCATTCGAAATAACACAGCTCTAAAACTTGCCAACCGTTAGCGTTAACTCCTTCTGTGTTTTGGAACCATTCGAAATAACACAGCTCTAAAACTACCTCCGCAAGCTTTCCAGTTGGCCATATGTTTTGGAACCATTCGAAATAACACAGCTCTAAAACTTAGACTTCGACGGAGACGCTGAAGGATCTGTTTTGGAACCATTCGAAATAACACAGCTCTAAAACCTCGTAGAAAAATTTTTCTCACGAAATTTCGTAATCGCGCCATTCGTCCCAGCCAGACTTCAGCTCGTCAGGTTCCAATTGTTACTCTTATTATACCATATTTTCAGGGTTCAAGAAATAGTCTTGATCCAGCACATACTGGGGAAAATCATAGACTTTTCGAGGTTCGACAAATAAAACACTTAGTTGATTGAGTTGAATATACTCTATCAAATTTACTAACTCATCCTTTGATAGATAGGCGGATGCATTGATGAAAACAAGGAGTTTCTTTTTAGAAAGATATTTAAAAATCTGGACAATTTCTAGCATTTTTTCAAAAGGTGTATCACTCAGGGTTTCGACTTTGACACCAAGTGCATCGATTAACTCTAGAATGGTAATTTCATCATACTCTAGGTCTAACTCGTTTTCCAAACACTCAAATGCCAGCAATTCTGTAATCGTAGCAACCAACTTTTCAATCATGGACTTGACTTCGGGCTTGTCATTGAGTTGATTTTCTAAATCAGTATGTATCAGCTTGAGCATGGCAGGTGAGTTGAGATTGTATCCTAAGACATCCGTTATCACTAGTAACTCAGCTTCTTTCAGAGCTTTTAGATTTCTATCAAACAACTTCAACTCCCCATCATCAGTATATTGGTAGAACTGCTTGACAATGGTTGAAAAGGTAAACTGGTCTTCCAACACTAAAAAAGTTGCATTTTCAATGGTTAATGGTTCATCCAATAGCGGAAAATTAATCTTCATCTCGAGGCTCCTCTCCTAGAAAGACCAAGCGTGCGTCGGAGTTTGCTACGCTGGTATTTCGCTCGCCATTTAAGTAAATCATGCGAGAAAACTGCTTTTCTGTAACGGTTAAGAGAGTAATGTTTCCTTTCTTAGGGTTATGAGTCTTGAGTCGCTCAATCATGGCGTTATTAGCAGAGTTGTTGAGCAAGAGCTTGCTATAGATGGAGAATTGGTGCATGATAAATCCCTCGTCTATGAGGAACTTCCGAAATTTCCGATAGGCCTTACGTTCCTCTGCGGTATCAATGGGCATATCAAACATTAAAATCATACGCATATATCGATAACTCATATCCTAAACTCAGGAACTCCTTTCTCGGGTTGATTGAGAGCTTGGATGACTTTCTTAGTATAGTCGCTGACGATATTGGACAGATACATATCTTTACCATTGTAGTGGAAGGTATCTGAGAAAATGGTAAAAATCTCTCGTTTGATTTTGACAAAAGAACTGCTTCGATTTTCATAGACAATTCTATCAATAATCGGACGGAAAGGCTCCATAATATCGCTAGCTAGATTGAATTGATTGAACTGATTGGCATGTTTTAAACCAAATTGTGTCATACAGCCAGACAAAACAATCTCACGCGCAAACATACTCAAAATCAAGGTGTATCCGTAGTCTAAGGCGGCATTGACATCAGTATCCTGCTCACGACTAAAATCATTCCCAAACAAGGTGTTGAAATAAATACGAGCCGCATGTCCTTCACGGTTGCTCGGATCAAATAGATCTAAACCATGATAAAGATCAATGACGGACTGACTCTTTTCTAAAAAACCACAACTTCCCAGATAAAAAGCCTGATTGAGAATTTTTTGTGCAATAATTGTAGTCCAAACTTGTGCCTTATCCTCCTCTCTCCATGTTATTTGGCGGGAGAGTTGCAAGCTGGAATCGTGTCGACCATAATAGGGCATTAAGTATGCCGTTGGCAAGCGTTTATCATCACAAAAGATGACCAGAATATTTTCATCTACCAAGCGTTTGATTAGCATAGTGGAGAGAACGATATCCGTCGTCTCCAAAAGCAGGATGTCCACCTCGGATAGGTGGATTAACTCTGTCCGAGAGGCATCTTTAAAAATCAAGTGGTTGTTCTTGTAGGAGAGTTTAGAGTGCGTATTGACTATAACGGTTCTCCATCCCATCAGTCTTCTCCCAGTTTGCTTAAGTCAATCCGAGTCTCGTAGAGACCAGTGATGGATTGGTGGATGAGGGTGGCGTTGAGGATTTCAGATACAGTTGTGTACCGTTTTCGATCAATATCTTTTCCAAAAAATTTAAAGGCAGCAGGAGCACCCAAAGTAGTAAAGGTCAACAAATTGATAAACGAATTTGCTAGAATTTCTATATCTGCTTGCTCATTGTCTGCATATAAGTTCTGGATTTTCTCTAGATTTGCATCTGCGAGGATATATTTTTGAGAGAACTCAGATACAAGATTTAACAAATCCTTAAATTCATTTCGGTGTTTCTGAATGTATTCCAAATGTCCTGGTTCATCTAGTTTATGGAGGTTTTTAGAATGGTAGAGCAAGGTTGTTAAATATACTGGAAGCACTATTTCATTGCCTTTTTGAAGTTCTTTCGCACTTGCAAGTAGTCGTCTGCGACCATTTTCCAGTTCAAATAAACTATACTTAGGTAGGCAGAGGATGTTTTCTTTACGGACATTATGATAGCCTTTATTTTCAAGGAAAGTTATTGGATTCTCCTCAAAAGCGGCTTTTTCCATAATCGTGATACCAACTAGAGTTTTGACAGTCTTCAGTTCTTTTGATTTTCCTTTTTCGATATCGGCAATGAGCAAGATCGAATAGGCGATAACAGGACTATCAAATCCCCCATATTTAGTAGTTTCCCAAAGAATATCCTTTGTTTTTCGAGGGATTAGCTTGTCAGAATTTCCTTTAGGAAGAATGGACTCTTTAGAGAAGCCTCCTGTTTGCACCTCTCGCTTCTTCACAATATTCACCTGCGGAAGTGAAAGAACTTTTTTAACTGTTGCGAAATCTTTTTCCTTATTCCAAGCGATTTCTCCAGTGTCTTTGGAGTATTCGATATTTTCTCTTTTTGTGATAGTTCCGTCTGCGTATTGCACCTCTTCTTTAAAGAAGTTTAACAAATTTGAGTAGAAGAAATACTTTTCAGTTGCTTTTTCAATGTCTTTAGGATCTTTGGATCTTGAGATGTATCTCTTAAGATCGTACTTTTGATACTCACCATAGACGAATTCAGGCTCTAGTTTAGGATATTTCTTAAGGATAGCCTTAGCTACTACTGCATTTAAGTAGGCATCATGCGCGTGGTGGTAGTCATTGATTTCCCGCACCTTGTATAACCCAAATTCTTTACGGAAGTTGGAAACTAGGTTGGATTTCAAAGTGATGATTTTGACATTACGGTTCTTCTTATCCTTCTCAGTCACTTCTTTATTGAACCGAGTATCCAAGATCTGAGCAACATGTTTTGTGATCTGTCGTGTTTCAACTAACTGACGTTTGATAAAGCCAACTTTATCAAGCTCATTTAGCCCGCCTCGCTCTCGCTCTGCTTTGGTTAGATTATTAAATTTACGTTCTGAAATCAATTTAGAATCCAATAACTGTTGCCAAAAAGCTTTCATCTTTTCAACTACTTCAAGACTAGGAACATTATCGGATTTCCCACGATTATCCTTTGAACTAGTCAAGACACGGTTATCAAGAGAATCATCCTTGATAAAGGCCTGTGGGATGATGTGGTCGATGTCATAGTTACTTAGTTGGTTGATTTCAATAGGTTTCCCAGTATACATATCCCTTCCATTTTGTAGATAGTAGAGGAAGAGACGGTCGTTTTGAAGTTGAACATTATCTGTTGGATTTTCTTTTAGTATGTTTGAATCAAGTCCAGAAGCTAAATTTTTTAATGAATCTTCAATGCGCTTATATCTCTGTTGGGAATTCTTTTTCCCTCTGGCAGTAGTCTGATTTTCTCGTGCCATTTCAATCACAATGGACTCGGGAGCATGGCCCATAACCTTGACAAGTTCATCAACGATCTTGATACTTTGCAAAATTCCCTTTTTAATGGCAGGGCTACCTGGGAGTTCATGGACAACTTGCTTCACATCATTTGTCTTCCCAAACACTTGTGCTTTTTGGATAATTTCTTTGAAAGAAAGCCCGTCATCATGGATTAACTGCATAAAGTTACGATTAATCTCACCGTCATCAATCAGGTAGTCAAGAATCGTTTTGCCGCTTTTTTTATCACGGATACCGTTAATCAGCTTGGCAGAGAGTTTTCCCCAACCAGTATAGTGTCGACGAGTTAGTGCTTTGATTACTTTTTCATCAAAGAGAGAATTATACTGAGCAAGGCGTTGATTAATCATCTCACGATCTTCGAAGATTGTCAGAGTGTGAACGATATTTTCAAGAATTGCTTCATTTTTATCATCATCCATAAATTTCTTATCCTTGATAATTTTGAGTAAATCATGATAAGTAGATAGACTGGCGTTAAATTGTTTTTCAATTCCTTTTAGTTCGATTCCATCGTAGCCATCAACAGTGTGTAGATAATGGATGATGTCTTTTTCAGTTACTTTTCTTTTATCCTCGGCTTTAAAAAATGTATAAAAAATATCTTTCTTTTGCTTTTTGTCTAAAAACTGATACCTTGTTAAACCTTCTGCAATAAATTTTACTTTTGTCAATTCATTATAGACAGCAAATGTTTCATACAAGAGACTGTGCTTAGGCAAAACTTTTTCCTCTGGGAGATACAAGTCATAGTTAGTCATCTTATTGATGAAGTCTTCCGCAGAGCTTGCCTTATCAACAATTTCTTCAAAGTTCCAAGGTCTTATTGCTTCATCAGAATTTCGAGTAAGCCATGCAAAATCACGGTTGCCACGAGCCAATGGGCCGACGTAGTAAGGAATACGGAAGGTCAAGATTTTCTCAATTTTTTCTCTGTTTTCCTTCAAAAATGGATAATGTTCTCCTTGCCGACGGATAATGGCATTCATTTCTTGAAGATGAATTTGATGAGGGATAGAACCGTTATCAAAGGTGCGTTGTTTTCTCAAGAAATCTTCACGTTCAATTTTATCAAGGAAATAATCTGCCCCTTCGAATTTAGAGAGAAGATTTTTGATATGTTTGTAAAATGCTTCTTGAGTAGTCTTACCATCGATATATCCAGCATACCCATCTTTAAATTGGTCAGAAAAAATTTCATCATATTTTTCTGGAAGATTGTTTTTGATGAATTGTTTTAAAGCTGCCAAGTCTTTTTGGTGGCTTTCATAGCGCTCAATCATAGATGCTGATAGTGGGGCCTTGGTTGAAGGATCTGTAACAGTTAAGATTCCTGATAAAAGAATGGCATCATAGAGTTTTTTAGCAGCTAGGAAAAGGTCTGCAACACCATCTCCAATTTGTCCGAGTAAGTTTTCTAAATCCTCATCATAGGTATCCTTAGAGAATTGTAGTGGGGCTTTTTCTTCCAAGTCAAAATGTTTTTTAAAATCAGCCTGATTTCCTAAAATTAACTTGAGAAATTCTGAAAAGAGACCAGTGGATTTTTGATCAGGAAAGAGTTTTAGAACGCGTTCTCTCTTAGCAGATTTACTAATTTTATTAGTAAAAATTGCTTCTACTTGTGCGTTTTGTCCGATAAGTGAACTTTCTTCAAAGGTGTTGTCGTAAATGCTTATAAACTCGCTAAAGATTTTTTGGATATCATTGTTTTTAATATCGAAAGATTCTTCATATAAAAAATGTCCGCGGTATTTAATCATATGCGCTAAAGCTAGATAGATCAAGCGCAAGTCAGTTTTTTCTTTTGAGTCCGCTAGCTGTTTCCTCAAATGATAGATAGTTGGGAAATTCTTATGATATTCTTTTTCTTCTGCTAAGGTAGCAAAAATAGGATATTTACTTCCTCTTTTATCCTCAGGAACTAAGAAGGAGTCATCTAATCGATGGAAGAAACTACTATCCACCTTGCTCATTTCTTCAGAAAAGATTTCTTGAAGATAGCGAAGACGATTTTTTCGACGAGTATAGCGACGGCGTGCTGTTCGTTTTAGACGTCTATCTTCAGCAGTAGTCCCTTCATCAAATAATAGAGCTCCAATTAGATTTTTCTTGATAAAGTGTTTATCAGTATTGCCTAGAACTTTCATCTTTTTCGATGGCACCTTATAGTCATCCGTAATGACGGCCCATCCGACGCTGTTAGTTCCGATATCGAGTCCGATAGAGTAGGATTTGTTGCTCATTTAGTGTTCTCCTTTTATTAAGTTTTTTGTTAGTAAATGATAATATAATACTTTCAGATGAATTTCTAATATAAAATATTATTCCATTTTATTTACATTTCTCTTGCTAATTTTAAAAGAATAATATACAATACAAGTGTTGGAATTATTCGAAACAACACAGCAAAGTTAAAATAAGGCTTTGTCCGTACACAACTTGAAAAAGTGTGCACCGATTCGGTGCTTTTTTGTTTTACTATACTAATTTATTCTACTCTTATTTTAATGAAAAAACAAATACAAGTATAGCGTTTTCATTAGTTTTTATGAAATAGGTAGATTCAAGTAGAGAATTTACTTAATTTATATGTAGCTAATTTTGATATATAAAGAAGAACTAGGATAATTAAGCATCCTAGTTCTTCTTTATATAAATGACTTTGTTATTCCTTCTCAGCTAATTCTTTTCCAAGTTGGATGAGGTAATCTTTCAAGTCATCTTTGACTTGTGGGTGTTTGAGGGCATAGTCAATAGATGTTTTCATAAAGCCAAACTTATCCCCAACGTCGTAACGAGCTCCTGTAAATTCGCGAGCGAAAACACGTTGTGTTTTATTAAGTGTATCGATAGCGTCGGTAAGCTGGATTTCATTTCCAGCACCGGGAGCTTGGTTTTCGAGGATTTCAAAAATTTCTGGTGTGAGCAGATAGCGTCCGATGATTGCCAAATCACTTGGAGCATCTTCTGGAGCTGGTTTTTCAACGAAAGTTTCGACACTGTAGAGACCATTAATCCCTTCACCCTGAGGAGCTATAACTCCATATGCTGAAACTTCTTCATGAGGGACAGGCATAACAGCAATTGTTGATGCGTGAGTCGACTCGTAATCATTCATCAATTGTTTTGTCAAAGGTATAGCGTTGTCATCTGTGATATCCATTAGGTCGTCACCAAGCATGACAACGAAGGGTTCATTCGCCACAAAAGCTTTTGCTTGTAAGACAGCATCTCCAAGACCACGAGGATGGCTTTGACGGATAAAGTGAAGGCGAATGCCAGTTGTTTCGTCTACTAATTTTAGCAAGTCGTGTTTGCCTTTTTCTTTGAGGTTGTATTCAAGCTCAAAGTTTGAGTCAAAGTGGTCTTCAATAGAACGTTTTGATTTACCAGTGACAACCAGAATATCTTCAATACCTGATTTGAGAGCTTCTTCTACGATAAATTGGATAGTTGGTTTGTCTACAATTGGCAACATTTCTTTAGCAAGTGCTTTGGTTGCTGGTAAAAATCGAGTCCCGAGTCCGGCGGCAGGAATGACTGCCTTTCTAACTTTTGATGTCATAAGAATCCTTTCTCTAGAGGGTTAAGACCACTCATTTTCTGCTTTAAATTCATTGTTCATGATGTCATAAATGGCATCTTTAATATTGGTTCCGTGGTAAATAACTTGGTAAATGGCTTGTGTAATTGGCATATAGACTCCAAGTTCTTGCGCTAGTTCATAAGCTGCTCGAGTCGTTGAAATTCCTTCAATCACCATGCCCATATTGGCTTCGATATCAGCTAGAGATTCTCCACGGCCAAGAGCATCTCCGGCTCTCCAGTTACGAGAGTGGATAGAGGTTCCCGTTACGATCAAGTCTCCTACACCGGATAAGCCACTATAGGTCAATGGACTGGCCCCAAGTGCTACTCCTAGGCGGGTAATTTCTGCCAAGCCTCGAGCGATGATGGCTGCCTTAGCGTTGTCACCAAATCCTAAACCATGTAAGGCTCCAGCGCCGACAGCGATAATGTTTTTAAGAGCACCAGCAGTTTCAACCCCGATAACATCCGTATTGGTATAAAGTCGGAAGTAGTGATTACTAAAGAGCTCCTGAACGTATTGAGCTGTTTGCAAATTCTTAGAAGCAGCAGTAATTAAAGTCAGGTCACGTACAATGGTTTCTTCTGCATGACTAGGGCCTGAAACAACGACAATATCACTGCGGAGATGTTCAGGAATTTCTTCTTCAAGAATGGTTGATAATCGTTTATGGCTATCAGGTTCTAATCCCTTTGATGCGTGCATGATGATAGCCTTATGGTCTAAGGTTTTTGCAACTTGTTTGGCAACAAGTCGTGTCACTTTTGTTGGGACAACAAATAAAATCGCATCTACATCTTTCAGTGCCTCTGATAAGTCGGTGTAGGCAATGATATTTTCATCTAGAACGACATTTTTAAAGTAGTGTTTGTTAGTATGATTGGTATTAATTTCATTGATTTGTTCGGGAAGATTTCCCCAAATACGTACCTCGTGTCCATTGTCATTTAATACTTGTGAAAGGGCAGTTCCCCAAGAACCAGGCCCCAAGACGGCGATGGTTTGTTTTTCCATATTCCCCTCCTTTATAACCTTCTTTTTACTATTTTACCATAAAAACCTTTATCATGCATTACTGTAGATGAAAGCGCACTAATTTGTATCAAGGAGACTCTTTGACAAGTTCTCACTTTTTTGCTAGAATAACATCACACAAACAGAATGAGAAGGAGCTGACACATTGTCGCTCCCTTTTGTCTATTTTTTAAGGAGAAAGTATGCTGATTCAGAAAATAAAAACCTACAAGTGGCAGGCCTTGGCTTCGCTCCTGATGACAGGCTTGATGGTTGCTAGTTCACTTTTGCAACCGCGTTATCTGCAGGAAGTTTTAGACGCCCTCCTTGCTGGAAAATATGAAGCTATTTATAGTATAGGGGCTTGGTTGATTGGTGTGGCCGTGGTTGGTCTAGTTGCTGGTGGGCTCAATGTTGTCCTTGCAGCCTATATTGCCCAAGGAGTTTCATCTGACCTTCGAGAGGATGCCTTCCGTAAAATCCAAACCTTTTCTTATGCTAATATTGAACAATTTAATGCGGGAAATCTAGTCGTTCGAATGACAAATGATATCAACCAGATTCAGAACGTCGTCATGATGACCTTTCAAATTCTTTTCAGACTTCCCCTCTTGTTCATCGGTTCGTTTATCCTGGCGGTTCAAACCTTACCTTCTCTGTGGTGGGTGATTGTTCTCATGGTGATCTTAATTTTTGGTTTGACTGCTGTCATGATGGGGATGATGGGTCCTCGTTTTGCCAAGTTTCAAACCCTTCTTGAACGCATCAATGCCATTGCCAAGGAAAATCTGCGTGGCGTTCGTGTGGTCAAGTCCTTTGTCCAAGAAAAAGAGCAGTTTGCTAAGTTTACGGAGGTTTCAGACGAGCTACTCGGTCAAAACCTTTACATTGGTTATGCCTTTTCAGTAGTGGAACCTTTCATGATGTTGGTCGGCTACGGGGCGGTTTTCCTCTCTATTTGGCTGGTTGCTGGGATGGTTCAGTCGGATCCGTCAGTTGTTGGTTCCATTGCTTCCTTTGTCAATTACCTGAGCCAGATTATCTTTACCATTGTCATGGTTGGATTTTTGGGAAATTCTGTCAGTCGTGCTATGATTTCTATGCGTCGTATTCGAGAAATTCTTGCCGCAGAGCCAGCCATGACCTTCAAGGATGTCCCAGATGAAGAGTTGGTCGGCAGTCTTAGCTTTGAAAATGTGACCTTTACCTATCCAATGGACAAGGAACCGATGCTGAAAGATGTGAGCTTTACTATTGAACCTGGTCAAATGGTTGGTGTAGTTGGAGCGACTGGTGCAGGAAAGTCAACCTTAGCTCAATTGATTCCACGTCTCTTTGACCCACAGGAAGGGGCTATCAAAATCGGAGGCAAGGATATTCGAGAAGTGAGTGAAGGAACCCTGCGTAAAACAGTTTCCATCGTTCTCCAACGTGCGATTCTCTTTAGTGGAACGATTGCAGATAATCTAAGACAGGGTAAGGGAGATGCTACTTTATTTGAAATGGAGCGCGCAGCCAATATTGCCCAAGCCAGTGAATTCATTCATCGTATGGAGAAAACCTTTGAAAGTCCGGTTGAGGAACGGGGAACTAATTTCTCAGGTGGGCAAAAGCAAAGGATGTCGATTGCGCGCGGGATTGTCAGCAATCCACGTATTCTGATTTTTGACGATTCGACCTCGGCCTTGGATGCTAAGTCAGAGCGCCTGGTTCAAGAAGCCTTGAATAAGGACTTGAAGGGAACAACAACCATTATCATCGCGCAAAAGATTAGCTCGGTTGTCCATGCAGACAAGATCTTGGTTCTAGATCAAGGACGATTGATTGGTCAAGGTACGCATGCAGACTTGGTTGCCAACAATACCGTTTACCGTGAAATCTATGAAACACAGAAAGGGAAGGAGGAGTAAAATGAAGACAGTTCAATTTTTTTGGAATTATTTTAAAGTCTATAAGCTATCATTTGTAGTTGTTATCCTGATGATTGTTCTGGCAACTCTTGCCCAAGCCCTCTTTCCGGTCTTTTCTGGACAAGCAGTGACGCAGCTAGCTAATTTAGTTCAAGCTTATCAAGATGGCAATCCAGAACTTGTTTGGCAAAGCCTATCAGGAATCATGGTCAATCTTGGTCTGCTGGTTTTGGTTCTATTTATCTCCAGTATCATATACATGTGTCTCATGACGCGCGTGATTGCAGAGTCGACAAACGATATGCGCAAAGGCCTCTTCGGTAAGCTTGCTCGCTTGACGGTTTCTTTCTTTGACCGCCGACAAGATGGCGATATCTTGTCTCGTTTTACCAGTGATTTGGATAATATCCTCCAAGCCTTTAACGAAAGTTTGATTCAGGTCATGAGCAATATTGTTTTATATATCGGTCTGATTCTTGTCATGTTTTCGAGAAATGTGACGCTGGCCCTCATCACCATAGCAAGCACACCACTGGCCTTCCTCATGCTGATTTTCATCGTAAAAATGGCACGCAAATACACCAACCTCCAGCAGAAAGAGGTAGGGAAGCTCAACGCCTATATGGATGAGAGTATCTCAGGCCAAAAAGCCGTGATTGTGCAAGGAATTCAAGAGGATATGATGGCAGGATTTCTTGAACAAAATGAGCGCGTACGCAGGGCAACCTTTAAAGGAAGAATGTTCTCAGGAATTCTTTTCCCTGTTATGAATGGGATGAGCTTGGTTAACACAGCCATCGTCATCTTTGCTGGTTCAGCTGTACTTTTGAATGATAAGTCTATTGAAACAAGTACAGCCCTAGGTCTGATTGTTATGTTTGCCCAATTTTCACAGCAGTACTACCAGCCTATTATCCAAGTTGCAGCTAGTTGGGGAAGTCTTCAGTTAGCCTTTACAGGTGTTGAACGGATTCAGGAAATGTTTGACGCAGAGGAAGAAATTCGACCTGAGAAGGCGCCGATCTTTACTAAGTTGCAAGAAGGTGTTGAAATCAGTCATATTGATTTTTCATACTTGCCTGATAAACCTATTTTGAAAGATGTCAGCATTTCCGCTCCGAAAGGCCAGATGACAGCGGTTGTTGGTCCGACAGGTTCAGGGAAAACGACTATTATGAACCTCATCAATCGCTTTTATGATGTTGATGCTGGTGGTATTTATTTTGATGGTAAAGACATCCGTGACTACGACTTGGATAGCCTCAGAAGCAAGGTAGGAATTGTTTTGCAGGATTCGGTCTTATTTAGTGGAACGATTCGAGACAATATCCGTTTCGGTGTGCCAGATGCTAGTCAAGAAATGGTTGAGGCAGCAGCCAAGGCAACCCACGTTCACGACTATATCGAAAGTTTGCCTGATAAATACGATACTCTTATCGATGATGACCAGAGTATCTTCTCAACTGGGCAAAAGCAATTGATTTCTATCGCTCGAACCTTGATGACAGATCCAGAAGTTCTCATTCTAGATGAAGCAACTTCAAACGTAGATACGGTGACAGAAAGTAAGATTCAGCATGCCATGGAGGCAGTTGTAGCAGGTAGAACCAGTTTTGTCATTGCCCATCGTTTGAAGACCATCCTCAATGCAGACCAGATTATTGTGCTTAAAGATGGAGAAGTCATTGAACGCGGTAACCACCATGAACTCTTGAAACTAGGTGGATTCTATTCAGAACTTTATCACAATCAATTTGTCTTTGAATAAGAAAGAAGTTGTCCTATGTGGGCAGCTTTTTCTTGTCCATAAAAAATATTTATCACAGCCTTAAAAAAAACATATTAGACGAAAGTCATTTTGAGTGATATGATAGGACTATCGTTATACTCAATGAAAATCAAAGAGCAAACTAGGAAGCTAGTCGCAAGCTGTACTTGAGTACGGTAAGGCGACGCTGATGTGGTTTGAATTTGATTTTCGAAGAGTATTAACATTCGAAAGGAGAGGCATCATGGCTAGAACGGTTGTAGGAGTTGCTGCAAATCTATGTCCCGTAGACGCGGAAGGCAAAAACATTCATTCATCTGTATCTTGTAGATTCGCAGAGAGCATTCGTCAAGTCGGTGGTCTCCCTTTAGTCATTCCTGTTGGTGATGAGTCAGTTGTACGCGATTATGTAGAAATGATTGACAAACTTATCTTGACAGGCGGTCAAAATGTTCACCCTCAGTTTTATGGAGAGAAAAAGACCATCGAGAGCGATGATTACAATCTAGTGCGCGATGAGTTTGAATTGGCACTCTTGAAAGAAGCGCTTCGTCAGAATAAACCAATTATGGCAATCTGTCGCGGTGTTCAACTTGTCAATGTTGCCTTTGGGGGAACCCTCAATCAAGAAATCGAAGGTCACTGGCAAGGTCTGCCTTTCGGAACATCTCATTCTATTGAGACAGTAGAAGGAAGCGTGGTGGCTAAGCTATTTGGAAAAGAAAGTCAAGTCAACTCCGTCCATCGTCAAAGCATTAAAGATTTGGCACCTAATTTCCGTGTAACTGCTATTGATCCAAGAGACCAGACCATCGAAGCGATTGAGTCTATCGATGAGCACCGCATTATCGGTTTGCAGTGGCATCCAGAGTTTCTGGTTAATGAAGAAGATGGCAATTTAGAACTATTTGAGTATTTATTGAATGAACTGTGACGACTGGGACATCTGGTCGTTCTTTATTTTATTTTTTCAAAATTTTTGGAATGTGGCATTTTTACGCAAACGTTTGAATTCTGATAAAAATTGGAGAAATTCGACAAAAAAACTTGAAAAAAACGAAGGTAAGCGTTATGATAGAAAGGAAGAAATATTGGAGGAATAACATGTCACATATTAAATTTGATTATTCAAAAGTTTTAGACAAATTTGTTGCACCACATGAAGTGGAATACATGCAAGCACAAGTAACAGCAGCAGATGAATTGATCCGTAAAGGAACTGGTGCTGGTAGCGACTTCTTGGGATGGTTGGACCTTCCTGAAAACTACGACCGCGAAGAATTTGACCGCATCTTGAAAGCTGCTGAGCAAATCAAGTCAGACAGCGATGTTTTGGTTGTAATCGGTATCGGTGGATCTTACCTTGGTGCTAAAGCAGCAATCGATTTCTTGAATCACCACTTTGCAAACTTGCAAACAAAAGAAGAACGTAAAGCTCCACAGATCCTTTACGCAGGAAACTCAATCTCATCTACTTACCTTGCTGACTTGGTAGAGTACGTAGCTGACAAAGACTTCTCAGTAAACGTGATTTCTAAATCAGGTACAACAACTGAACCAGCTATCGCTTTCCGTGTCTTCAAAGAACTCTTGGTTAAGAAATACGGACAAGAAGAAGCTAACAAACGTATCTATGCAACAACTGACCGCCAAAAAGGTGCTGTTAAGGTTGAAGCAGACGCTAACGGTTGGGAAACATTTGTTGTTCCAGATGACATCGGTGGACGCTTCTCAGTATTGACAGCTGTTGGTTTGCTTCCAATCGCAGCATCAGGAGCTGACATCAAAGCCCTTATGGAAGGTGCGAATGCAGCTCGCAAAGACTACACTTCAGATAAAATCTCTGAAAACGAAGCTTACCAATACGCAGCAGTTCGTAACATCCTTTACCGTAAAGGTTATGCAACTGAGATCTTGGTAAACTACGAGCCATCACTTCAATACTTCTCAGAGTGGTGGAAACAATTGGCTGGTGAATCAGAAGGAAAAGATCAAAAAGGTATCTACCCAACTTCAGCCAACTTCTCAACTGACTTGCACTCACTTGGTCAATTTATCCAAGAAGGAACTCGTATCATGTTTGAAACAGTTGTCCGTGTTGACAAACCTCGTAAAAACGTGATTATCCCTAGCTTGGAAGAAGACCTTGATGGACTTGGTTACCTTCAAGGAAAAGACGTTGACTTTGTAAACAAAAAAGCGACTGATGGTGTTCTTCTTGCCCACACAGATGGTGATGTACCAAACATGTACGTGACTCTTCCAGAGCAAGATGCCTTCACTCTTGGTTACACTATCTACTTCTTCGAATTGGCTATCGCCCTTTCTGGTTACTTGAATGCCATCAACCCATTTGATCAACCAGGTGTTGAAGCTTACAAACGTAACATGTTTGCCCTTCTTGGAAAACCAGGATTTGAAGAATTGAGCAAAGAACTTAACGCACGTCTATAATAGAAGAAAAGAGTGGTTTATCCACTCTTTTTACTCTCTTTATCCATAGAAATTGGACTCAGCCAAGACTTGTGATATAATATAGAGAGCAAAAAGGCAGACGCCTAGAGACTTTATAGGAGAAACTATGTCAAAAGATATCCGCGTACGTTACGCACCAAGTCCAACAGGACTACTACACATCGGGAATGCCCGTACAGCATTGTTCAACTACTTGTATGCACGTCATCATGGTGGAACTTTTATCATTCGTATCGAAGATACTGACCGTAAACGTCATGTCGAGGATGGTGAACGTTCACAGCTTGAAAACCTTCGTTGGTTAGGTATGGATTGGGATGAAAGTCCAGAAACACATGAAAACTACCGCCAGTCTGAGCGTTTGGACTTGTATCAAAAATACATCGACCAACTGTTAGCTGAAGGAAAAGCCTACAAATCTTACGTTACAGAAGAAGAGTTGGCAACTGAACGCGAACGCCAAGAAGCAGCTGGTGAAACACCTCGCTACATTAACGAATACCTTGGTATGAGTGAAGAGGAAAAAGCAGCTTACATCGCAGAACGTGAAGCAGCTGGTATCATTCCAACAGTTCGTTTGGCGGTCAATGAGTCAGGTATCTACAAGTGGCATGATATGGTTAAAGGTGATATCGAATTTGAAGGTGGCAATATTGGTGGTGACTGGGTTATCCAAAAGAAAGACGGTTACCCAACTTACAACTTTGCCGTTGTCATCGATGACCATGATATGCAAATTTCTCACGTAATCCGTGGAGATGACCACATTGCTAATACACCAAAACAGCTTATGGTCTATGAAGCACTTGGTTGGGAAGCTCCAGAGTTCGGTCATATGACCTTGATTATCAACTCTGAGACTGGTAAGAAGTTATCTAAACGTGATACTAATACCCTTCAGTTTATCGAAGACTACCGTAAAAAAGGTTATTTACCAGAAGCAGTCTTTAACTTTATTGCTCTTCTTGGTTGGAACCCAGGTGGCGAAGATGAAATCTTCTCTCGTGAAGAACTCATTAAACTTTTCGATGAAAACCGCCTCAGCAAGTCTCCAGCAGCCTTTGACCAGAAAAAACTCGACTGGATGAGCAATGATTATATCAAGAATGCAGACCTTGAAACCATCTTTGAAATGGCAAAACCATTCCTAGAAGAAGCAGGTCGATTGACTGATAAGGCTGAAAAATTAGTTGAGCTCTATAAACCACAAATGAAATCAGTAGATGAGATTATCCCATTGACAGATCTCTTCTTCTCAGATTTCCCAGAATTGACCGAAGCAGAGCGCGAAGTCATGGCTGGTGAAACAGTTCCAACAGTTCTTGAAGCTTTCAAAGCAAAACTTGAAGCGATGACAGATGATGAATTTGTAACAGAAAATATCTTCCCACAAATCAAAGCAGTCCAAAAAGAAACAGGTATCAAAGGGAAAAATCTCTTCATGCCAATTCGTATTGCTGTTTCAGGTGAAATGCATGGGCCAGAATTGCCAGATACGATCTTCTTGTTAGGTCGTGAAAAATCAATCCAACATATCAAAAACATGCTAAAAGAAATCTCTAAATAAAAAGGATGCAACAATGAACATCTGGGAAAAGATGTACGAAGAAGCACAGAAACTATACAATCCACATGAAGTATCTGATTTTGTTTATGCTAATCATGTCGTTGCCGCAGTAGAAGCAGAAGATGGACAAATATTTACAGGATTCTGTATGGAGGGAACCTGTGGTGTTTTCCATCTCTGCGCAGAGCGGGCAGCACTCTTCAATATGTACCAATTCTCGGGACAAACTAAGGTTAAAAAAGTCTTAGCCTTTCGAGATACACCTTATGGTGGAAGTTCAGCCATGCCTTGCGGTGCCTGTAGAGAATTCCTTTTAGAGCTTAATGCTGAAAATAAAGATGCAGAATTTATGATGGACTATAATATAAGAAAAATAGTTAAAGTCGCAGAACTAATCCCCTATTGGTGGGGAGAAGAACGTGCTTCTAAGTTTAATAATCAATAGAAGAGTCAGTATAATTCTGGCTCTTTTTACTTAACTTAAAAAAGTTTGAAAAAGTAGTTGACAAAGTTTAAAAAGTGGGTATAATAGTAAGAGTTGAAAATAACAACTCAGGTCCGTTGGTCAAGGGGTTAAGACACCGCCTTTTCACGGCGGTAACACGGGTTCGAATCCCGTACGGACTATGGTATGTTGCAGATGAAACACTTGATGAAAAAAGTTTAAAAAAGTTTCAAAAAAGTGTTGACAAGCGAAAGCGACTGTGATATACTAATATAGTTGTCACTTGAGAGAAGCAAATGACAAAGACCTTTGAAAACTGAACAAGACGAACCAATGTGCAGGGCACTACAACTAATGTTGTAGTACTGAACAATGAAAAAACAATAAATCTGTCAGTGACAGAAATGAGTGAGAACTCAAACTTTTAATGAGAGTTTGATCCTGGCTCAGGACGAACGCTGGCGGCGTGCCTAATACATGCAAGTAGAACGCTGAAGGAGGAGCTTGCTTCTCCGGATGAGTTGCGAACGGGTGAGTAACGCGTAGGTAACCTGCCTGGTAGCGGGGGATAACTATTGGAAACGATAGCTAATACCGCATAATAGTAGATGTTGCATGACATTTGCTTAAAAGGTGCAATTGCATCACTACCAGATGGACCTGCGTTGTATTAGCTAGTTGGTGGGGTAACGGCTCACCAAGGCGACGATACATAGCCGACCTGAGAGGGTGATCGGCCACACTGGGACTGAGACACGGCCCAGACTCCTACGGGAGGCAGCAGTAGGGAATCTTCGGCAATGGACGGAAGTCTGACCGAGCAACGCCGCGTGAGTGAAGAAGGTTTTCGGATCGTAAAGCTCTGTTGTAAGAGAAGAACGAGTGTGAGAGTGGAAAGTTCACACTGTGACGGTATCTTACCAGAAAGGGACGGCTAACTACGTGCCAGCAGCCGCGGTAATACGTAGGTCCCGAGCGTTGTCCGGATTTATTGGGCGTAAAGCGAGCGCAGGCGGTTAGATAAGTCTGAAGTTAAAGGCTGTGGCTTAACCATAGTACGCTTTGGAAACTGTTTAACTTGAGTGCAAGAGGGGAGAGTGGAATTCCATGTGTAGCGGTGAAATGCGTAGATATATGGAGGAACACCGGTGGCGAAAGCGGCTCTCTGGCTTGTAACTGACGCTGAGGCTCGAAAGCGTGGGGAGCAAACAGGATTAGATACCCTGGTAGTCCACGCCGTAAACGATGAGTGCTAGGTGTTAGACCCTTTCCGGGGTTTAGTGCCGCAGCTAACGCATTAAGCACTCCGCCTGGGGAGTACGACCGCAAGGTTGAAACTCAAAGGAATTGACGGGGGCCCGCACAAGCGGTGGAGCATGTGGTTTAATTCGAAGCAACGCGAAGAACCTTACCAGGTCTTGACATCCCTCTGACCGCTCTAGAGATAGAGCTTTCCTTCGGGACAGAGGTGACAGGTGGTGCATGGTTGTCGTCAGCTCGTGTCGTGAGATGTTGGGTTAAGTCCCGCAACGAGCGCAACCCCTATTGTTAGTTGCCATCATTCAGTTGGGCACTCTAGCGAGACTGCCGGTAATAAACCGGAGGAAGGTGGGGATGACGTCAAATCATCATGCCCCTTATGACCTGGGCTACACACGTGCTACAATGGCTGGTACAACGAGTCGCAAGCCGGTGACGGCAAGCTAATCTCTTAAAGCCAGTCTCAGTTCGGATTGTAGGCTGCAACTCGCCTACATGAAGTCGGAATCGCTAGTAATCGCGGATCAGCACGCCGCGGTGAATACGTTCCCGGGCCTTGTACACACCGCCCGTCACACCACGAGAGTTTGTAACACCCGAAGTCGGTGAGGTAACCGTAAGGAGCCAGCCGCCTAAGGTGGGATAGATGATTGGGGTGAAGTCGTAACAAGGTAGCCGTATCGGAAGGTGCGGCTGGATCACCTCCTTTCTAAGGATAAGGAACTGCGCATTGGTCTTGTTTAGTCTTGAGAGGTCTTGTGGGGCCTTAGCTCAGCTGGGAGAGCGCCTGCTTTGCACGCAGGAGGTCAGCGGTTCGATCCCGCTAGGCTCCATTGGTGAGAGATCACCAAGTAATGCACATTGAAAATTGAATATCTATATCAAATAGTAACAAGAAAATAAACCGAAAACGCTGTAGTATTAATAAGAGTTTATGACTGAAAGGTCAGAAAAAATAAGGTTAAGTTAATAAGGGCGCACGGTGGATGCCTTGGCACTAGGAGCCGAAGAAGGACGTGACAAACGACGATATGCCTTGGGTAGCTGTAAGTAAGCGATGATCCAGGGATTTCCGAATGGGGGAACCCAACAGGTACTACCTGTTACCCACATCTGTTAAGGATGTGAGGAGGAAGACGCAGTGAACTGAAACATCTAAGTAGCTGCAGGAAGAGAAAGCAAAAGCGATTGCCTTAGTAGCGGCGAGCGAAACGGCAGGAGGGCAAACCGAAGAGTTTACTCTTCGGGGTTGTAGGACTGCAATGTGGACTCAAAGATTATAGAAGAATGATTTGGGAAGATCAGCCAAAGAGAGTAATAGCCTCGTATTTAAAATAGTCTTTGTACCTAGCAGTATCCTGAGTACGGCGGGACACGTGAAATCCCGTCGGAATCTGGGAGGACCATCTCCCAACCCTAAATACTCCCTAGTGACCGATAGTGAACCAGTACCGTGAGGGAAAGGTGAAAAGCACCCCGGGAGGGGAGTGAAATAGAACCTGAAACCGTGTGCCTACAACAAGTTCGAGCCCGTTAATGGGTGAGAG